>NZ_JANSIF010000044.1:0-22323 GCF_047461935.1 Synechococcus sp. R55.4
GTTCAGGAAAGAAGCGATCGCATCCTGCCTATCTCTGTTCGCGTCAGCGGGACGGAGTCCAAACAGGAAGGCGGTATCCCGCAAAGCCCTGAGGAATACCCCCCGAGCGCTTTCCCCCTTCACTTCCCGGCAACCGTTGCGGTGGACTCAAGGATCAGGGGGAAACTTGGTCTACTATATCCCTCTCAATGACTTTTGCCAAACCGCCTAAAGCTCAGTAAATTCAGCAAAGTTCAGGGTTTTGGGGGTTAGAGGCATGCTCTCTAGGATGCAGAGCAAATGCTGCGGTTGCAACTGGACAAGAGGTGAAGGGATCCCTGCCCTCAGTCTAGGATGATGCGCAGGCCGCTACCCGAGGGAGTCGCCGGTTCAGGGTTGGGCACAATCCGCAGCCCACTGCCGGAGGGCCGGGTCACCGTGTTGTCGATGTTCACAAGGAAGGTGTTGGATTGGCCGTCCCGCTCATACACCACCACGTCGTTGCGGTTGAACTGGGAGCGACAGATGATGGGGGAGTTGTCGGCAGCAGTAGCCGCACTGCAGCGGTAGCCAGGGGCAGAGACGATCTTGCCTTCTTCATCGATGGAAAAAGGAACTGCAGAGGGCAAGATTGGAGAAAAGACCGGCTGGTCGGGATTGAGGATCACCGAGCCACCTGTGCTGGGTTCTACCACGATCCCCCGCCCGTCGATGACGATCCGCTGCGCTTGGGCGGGAGAGACGGCCAGCGGCCCCAAGAGCAAAGCCAGGCTTAGGCCGAGTTTGAAGGGGAAAAGCGGGTTCATCGGACATCTCCTTTTGCCAAGGGCCATGACAGCTTCCAGGGATCCGCCAACGATCCTTGCAGGGGATGGATCCCTGGCTCAACTTAACTTGATCTTGACTTGATCTTGACTTGATCTTGGCCCAGATGTCGGGCCGAACCCAGGGCGGAAGCCGTCACCTCTGTTGCCAAGATGGGCACTTTGCCGTCGGCTCGACTACCACAGCCCCGAGCGGCCCAACGCCAGCCCGACCACCAACATGCCCAACACCAAAAAGGGCTGCGCACTGGCCTGGTATTTCACATCGTTGTTCAAGGGATCCCGCAGGAGGTACATATCTTGGAAGGTTATTTGGGGGATGATCAGCAGCACCAAAATGGCCGCGTAACGTTTTAGGCCCGCCCCCAGCAAAAACGAGGCCATGCCGAACTGAAATAGGTCGATCATCAGCACCGAGATCCAAGCAGCCCCCATCGCCCCAAACATCACCGGCAAAGAGGCCAAGCCAAACTGCCTGTCCCCTTCGATGCTTTTGAAATCGTTGACCACGGCAATCCCCAGCCCGGCCAAGCTGTAGATCAGCGTCAGGATGCAGACCGTCCAGTTTAGCTCGCCGAACAAGGCGTGGCCTGTCCACCAGGGCAGGGCGATGTAGCTGGCACCAAGGGCATAGTTGCCCAGCCAGCCGTTGCGCTTGAGCTTCAGGGGGGGCGCCGAGTAAATGTAGGCAATGAGGGCTCCCGCCAAGGCAATGCAGGTGATCACCGGGAAGTCATGGCCGGTGTACCAGTCCAGAGCGTAGGCCAAGCCCAACCCCAAGATCAGCAGCACCCAGATTTGGATAACCACCCGCTGCAGAGAGATGGCCCCCGAAGGGATCGGGCGGTAGGGCTCGTTGATGGCGTCGATCTCGCGGTCATAGTATTCGTTCACCGTTTGGGTATAGCCCGTCATCAGGGGGCCCGCCAGAATCATGCCCACCAAAATGAGAGCCACATTCTCCCAAGTCCAGGTGAAGTGACCGGAAGATGCCGCCCCCGGAATCAGACCCCACACCAAAGGGATCCAGGTGACAGGCTTCATCAGTTGCAAGTGCAACTGCCAAATGGAGCGAGACTCCACCTCTGCTCCTTTCATGCCCAGCAGTTGACGGACACGCTGCGCATTCGACCCGCCGGTGCCAGGGGATCCCTTGCCGGGATCCGAGTCTGGGGTGGTTTCTTCCGCAGTAGCTCCTACCTCCTCTAAACTGGGCTCTGCAGCAAAGGCCATCTCAGCCGCCATTTCCGACGAGGAGGGATCTTGAGGGATCTTTTCGCTCATGGTGGGATGCGCAATCCAACTGCAATAACGGGGATAACCACCCCCATTCAGAGACATCGTGACATACTCCCGCACTCATGCTGATGCATAGAGTACGAGCTTCTCAGTGACTCCTGTTAAGGACATTTCCTGAGCTTTAAGAACGGGATGCCCCACCGCTCTGTGTTTACCATAGCAAGGGTTTCCGCCTTTCATCCTGACCCTCATGCTGATACATAGAGGGCGTCGCTTCTCGGCGGTCTAGCTGACCGGATTCCTCAAACAAGAGGAGAGGTTGACGTTCTCCCCACGGCTAAAGCCAGAGGATCCGTTCTCAGCCAGCAAAACAACTCCCACTGACTGAGCTACACCGAGCATGTGGCTTATACCGCAGCACCGTGGGGGACGCCAAAGCGCTTCGCGCCGCCAAGGCGAACGCATCAGCTACTGGGATGTGGAAACACCCCAGATACTTCTACTTCACCTTCAGCACTGCACCTTTCTATAAATGGGTGGAGCGATACTCACATCCTATCAGGAGACGGTAGCTTATCCCTAGGCATAAATGCCGGGGCCTGAGCCGCCGAGTTTTCGGTCAGCTCGCAGTTCCGGGCCATCTACACAATCTGTGCCGTCACGAATAGGTTTTGGTGCTCCGCTGGGATCCGCTCTTTCTCTTGGGCCGGGATCACCAGGGGAGGTTGCTGAGTGTAATTGATGGGATCCCGAAACCAAGCGCGGCTGTAGGTGTTGTAGAGAAGGGGACGGGGAGCGGGCGAGCGATTGGCCCGACCCAGATGAATCAGGCGGTAGTCGAACAGGAGGCAGGATCCCTTGGCCAGGGGCGGATCGACAAAGGGCATCTGCTGGGCCAGCTCGGTATAGTGGGCATCGAAGACTACATGGCTGCCGGGCCAGAGACGGGTCATGCCGTTCTCTTCGTTGACCTCCACCAGAGGAATGAGCAAATTCAGGGCATAGCAAGGAATGATCGCATCCAAGGTCTCGTCGCCAAACAGATGAGACAGATCCCGGTGAACTTGTTGATCGGCGGATCCCGGCAGAGAGACCACCGCCCCCAGCCCGCTCAAGATCAACTCCGGCCCCAAAATCCGCTTCAGGATGGGCAAGATCAGAGGATGGGCATAGATGAGGGGATCGTTGAAGGGGCCCTCCAGGCGAACCGTTACCATCACCCGTCTATTGCCCACTAACAGGGCATCGGCGTGGTGCTCGTGGGTGCAGTAGTGGCTGTAGGTGGCCAGAAAGCTGCTGTGCAACTTGTCGATGAGCTCGGGGGGAAAGATCTCCGGCAACACCAGATAGCCCTCTGTGGAAAACAGTTCAAAAGCCTGCTCTACGGTCTCTGGATCCGGCTGCTGGAGCTCCTGTAAGGACTCCGTCCCGCTGACGCGAACCGCAGGGCTGAAGCGCAACTGGGCCAACATGGGCTAGGTCTCCTGCAAACTGGCCACAGCCATTAACATGCCCCGCGCTTTGTTCAGACATTCTTGATATTCCCGCTCCGGATCCGAGTCGGCTACAATACCTGCCCCGGCCTGCAAGCTCACCTGGCCCTGATGAACCAGCAGAGTGCGGATGGTGATGGCGGTGTTCAGTTGGCCAGAAAAGTCGTAGTAGCCATAGGCGCCGGCATAGGGCCCGCGGCGGCATCCTTCCAGCTCATGAATAATCTGCATGGCGCGGATTTTGGGGGCGCCGGTAACAGTGCCGGCAGGGAAGGTGGCCCGCAGCAGATCCCAGGCGCTGTACTGGGGATCCAGCCGCCCCACCACGTTGCTGACGATGTGCATCACATGGCTGTAGCGCTCGATCTGCATCAGGTCGTCCACCTGCACAGATCCCAGTTGGCAGACCCGTCCCAGGTCATTGCGGGCCAGATCCACCAGCATCACATGTTCGGCCCGTTCTTTCGGATCTGCCAACAGCTCTTGCTCCAGCTGCCGGTCTTCCTGAGGGGTGGTGCCACGGGGGCGGGTGCCGGCAATGGGGCGCACGGTGGCGATGCGGTCTTCTCCCACCCGGCTGAGTTTGACCATCACCTCTGGGCTGGAGCCGATGAGGCAGAGATTCCCAAACTGCAAAAACGCCATATAAGGGGAAGGGTTAATCAGCCGCAACGAGCGGTAGAGGCGAAAGGGATCCCCCGCAAAGGAGATGGTAAACCGCTGCGAGAGCACTACCTGGAAGATATCTCCGGCGCGGATGTAGTCCTTAGCCTGTTCCACGGCTTGGCAGTAGGCTGGGCGGCTCAGGGTGCTGGGGGGGATTTGTTCGCGCCAGCGGGACGGAGTCCTTTCCGACAGGTGGGGCTTCCAGTTGAGGTGCAGATGGGCCAGGGAAAGAGGAGCGCTGAGCTGCTGCATCAGCTTTTCCACCCGCCGGCAGGCTTGGGCATAGGCTTCCTCGGCAGCGTGGTGACGGGTATCGGCGAAGGCCACCACCCAGATCTTGCGCTTCACCTGGTCAAAGAGCAGGATGCTGTCCACCTGCATCAAAACGGCATCAGGGGGATCCCCCGGCTGCAGGGGGTGGATGGGCACCTTGGGCTCAATCCAGCGAATCAGCTCGTAGCCCCAGTAGCCAAACAGGCCGCCGATGCTGCTGGGCAATTCCGGCAAATGCACCGGCTCATAGGGCTGCAAGCAGCGGGCCAAGATGGCAAAGGGATCCCCTTGGTGGTGCTCCTGTCGGCCATCGCGGTAGCGCTGTAGGGCTTGATCTCCCCGTATTTCCAATACCCACAGGGGATCGCAGCCCAAGAAGCTGTAGCGGGCCACCTGTTCCCCCCCCTCCACCGACTCCAGGAGAAAGTTGTAGGGCTGGCCAGCACAAACCCGATACCAGGCAGAAACCGGCGTTTCCAAATCCGCCACCCATTCCTGGTACACCGGGATAAAGTTGCCCTGCTTGGTGAGGGCAAGAAACTCCTTCAAGGGAGGGTAAATCATGGCCTGCAACTTTTGTGCTTTTCCTGACTCTACCCCAGACACGGGATCCCAAGGGCGTGTGGATCCCTCTGGATTGCCCGGTTGCAACAGCGCCGAAAACCATTAAGCTGAGAGCGGCTCTACTCTCGGGATCCCTTGCCATGCAAAACCCATCTCAGGTGATTCGTGAGCGCCTCCGCTATCAAGGCCACAAATACACCTTCGTCAGCCAGCGTTTGCGTTTTCCCAACGGCAAAGAGGGAGAGCGGGAGTACCTCATCCATCCCGGGGGGGTGGTGGCCGTGCCTGTAACTGCAGCAGGCAAGTTCGTCTGCATTCGTCAATATCGCTTTGCGGTCGCTTCCTATCTTTACGAATTCCCGGCAGGCACGGTCGAGCCAGGGGAGCATCCCGATGACACCATTCGCCGCGAGCTGGAAGAAGAAACGGGCCTGCGTGCCCATCGCTGGGATCCCCTTGGCCAATTTTATTTGTGCCCCGGCTATTCCAGCGAGATTATGTATGCCTATTTGGCGCGGGAGCTGGAAGTGCTGGATTCCCCTCCCGATAAGGATGAGGATGAAGATATTACCGTAGTGGAGTTTTCTGCTTCTGAGCTTACAGAAATGGCCCGTTTGGGAATGGATTTCGACAGCAAATCCATCGCCTGCTTTTGGCGAGCTCAACTGTTTTTGGCTGCTGAAAAATAAAGCTCTCCGTCGGGGGGCTGCCCCTTGCTCCTGGGGGATACCTTTCAAATTGGCGGGGCGTCGTTCCAAGCCGACTTTGTTGGCTACAGAGGAAGCTCCAGGCTTTTCACCCTAACTTGGTAGCCCATTGCCAGGCGAGATCAAGGTGAGATCGAGGTTGCGTTCGACATAAAAGGGATCCCTGTATCCCGGCTGTTTGGTTGACTGGGAGAACCTTGGAGTCCTTTAGAATTTTAGGGGCGAGGAGTGAGGAAATATGCGGAAGCTGTTGTGTTCCTGTGGTCGAATAGCCTGGGGAGCGGCCTTGGCTGCCACTCTACCGGTTGCTGCTGTTCCTGCCTATCCCCAGCCTGTGCTTCCGCTGCTGCCGGTTCCTTCTGAGGGCGGCGCTGCTCGAGGTGGGGTTGTGGCTTTATTCAATCAATCCATTTGGTGGGATTTTATTCGCGGCAATCGTGGCGAAAACCTACGCCTGTTCCCGGCCAGCCTAACCTCTCCATCTCGCCAGGATGTGGTGGCTGTGTTTCAGATTCAGCGGCAGCCCACCGTAGAGCCGGTGGTGCGCGTTCTCAGCTTCGAGCACCAGGGGGGGTATAGCTTTCGTCTGCTCCACACGGCTGAGCCGATCCCAGGGCGGTTGGTGGAGGCTCACCTGCGCACGGACATCACCTCCAGCCCACAGCCCAAGTTGGTGCTCCTCACCGAGCGAGGGGGCATCAGCCTGCTGCGCTCTGTCTTGGTCTTGGAACACCGGCCTGAGGGACTTGTGCCACTGCTGAGCGTGACGGATCTGAGCAATGCCAGCCTGCGGGTCAGCCCGCAAGGGATCCTGGTCATCTCAAGCCCGCCCGGTGCCAGCCGTGATTTGAGGGCTACCCTCTACCAATGGGAGGGAGATGGCTTTGTCCGCCGAGATCTGTAATCTGCTGCGCGTCTGTCTGTCAGCGAGGTCTCGCCCAGAGCGGATGTCCGTCATGGCTATCGCTACCCTTGCCAGCAAGCTCCCAAGCTGGGGGCTTGTCCCACCTGCCAAAGGAACAGACTCTCGGCCCCAAGGGGGTGAATACTCCAGGGATCCAGGCCAGACCCAAACCACCCGTAGGGATCGACGGCAGCTGGTTGGCCGGAGTTGGTGTTGTCGAAGCGACGCACCTCGAAATGAAGATGGGGCCCGCTGGCACAGCCGCTATCTCCCGATAGGCCGATGATTTCTCCTGGGGCCACCACTTGCCCCTCCTGCACCCCAACTTGGCTGAGGTGGGCGTAGAGGGTTTCCCAGCGGGGAAGGGTTCTTCTGTCTGCTCTCTCCCCATCGGAGAATTCTGGCTCGTGCAGAAGGCGCACCCGCAACCCCCTGACCAGCCGGCCCAAGCTGGGGCAAAAAAACTCCGGCTCCTCGCGGGCCAAGGTGACCCGTCCTGCGGCAGCGGCCAGGATCGGGGTGCCCACCGGCATCTCCCAGTCATAACCGGCATGGCCATCGCTTTTGCCACACGGGTGCAGCGGGTCGGGGATCCAAACCTGGCCTTGCCCACTCACAAACCGTCTGTTGCCATCCCTCTCCCCCAAAGGCAGATCATGGTCGAAGAGATTGGTGACGGGAAATTCTCCGACAAAGGGCTTGTGCAAAAAAGGCCGGTAGGGTGGCAGTGGGGTCGGTGGCGGATCCCCCGGATGAAAGCGTCGCTCCAGCTCCAGCCGGTAGTTTTCCAGATCCCGACGCTGGGCGGGATCTTCCGTGTGCTCTCGTAAGAGATCCACCAGCCGCAGGGCTTGCACCCAGTCCTGGCGCTCTACAGCACGAGCCAGTTGGGCGTAAACCCCCACCAGGGATCCCTGCGGCGAAGACGGGGAGGAGACCTGAGGAAAAACGGGCGATATGTTTACGAATTGATACAATAGACAGCAAAATATCAGCAGTGTCACCGTTAGCGGTGGTGACATCCCTGCCCAGAGGGCCATCCCAAGTAGGCCGGCCTGCAAGCAAGCGGGCTTGTTCTTGGCTTTAGGCTCTCTCTTGGGGCCATCCGCTTTTTCCCTCAGCCGCCGTATGGGTTGCAAGGAGACAGAGCGGCTTCGCTTAACCACTCTTCGGGAGTTTCTCATGCGTTGGTTCTCGTCCTCTGGTGTTCTCGTCAGCCTGCCTTTCCAGTCTTCTGTTGGGCGAAGTGTTCTGCCCCTGTCTGGCTCGATTTGGCAGCGGCTGGAGGCCTTAGCTCTGGGTTTGCACATTCTGTCTTTGCTTTTTGGGTTGGCAGGGTTGCTCTGGGTTGTACCGCATCCCGAGTGGGTGGCCAGTTTGCCCCCCATTGGCCTTCAAGCCTTCTCCTTGAGCATGGGCAACGGCGGCGTTGCTTACATGGTGTTCGGCGCGCTGGCAGCAGCTCTGATGGGATCCCGGCTGTTGGGGATGCGGCGCCTGTTGATGTTTTTGATCCCGGCGGTGGGCATTTCCTTGGGCAGTGAGCTGTTGGGCACCAGCACCGGGATCCCTTTTGGCAACTACGGCTACCTGAGTGGGCTGGGCTACAAGATTGCCGGTTTGGTGCCTTTTACCATCCCTCTGTCTTGGTTTTATGTGGGGTTGTCATCCTACTTGTTGGCGCGTGTGGCTCTGCGAACCCAGCGCCACTGGCTGATTCACTTCGAGGCCATTATGTTGGGGGCGTTGCTGCTCACCGCTTGGGACTTCGTGCTGGATCCGGCCATGACCCGCGGCTCGATTCCCTTCTGGACGTGGTTTCAGCCGGGGCCCTTCTTCGGCATGCCGTTGCAAAACTTCGGGGGTTGGATGCTGACCGGGGCTGCCTTTATGACGGTGGCCAATCTGCTGTGGGGGGAGGATCAACCCATCCTTGACCGCCGCCAGTTGGTGGGGCCGCTGGTGCTCTATGGGGCCAACTTTGCTTTTGCCCTGCTGATGAGCCTGGGATCCGGCATTGTTGCGCCAGCGGGGTTGGGCCTGTTGTTGGGGTTGGGTCCCGCTTTGGGGCTGTGGTGGAGTGCAGAGACTCCATCCCCCTATCGCGACCAGCCTGTGCCGCCTTCCCATCCTGAACAGGACTCCATCCCGCCATTGCAAGCGGTCGAGGGAGAGGCAGGTCGGGACTGGGATACTTTGGAGGATCCCGGTTGGGTTGGCGCGAAGTAAGCCGGCCCTAACCCTTCCTCGGCGAGATCCCCCAGTTGTCCAGGCCATGAACTTCTGCAGCGACAATGTCACAGGCGCCTGTCCTGAGGTGATGGAAGCCCTGTTGGCCCTCAAGGGATCCGCCATGCCCTATGGAGGGGACGAATGCACAGCGCAGGTGCAAAGGCTGTTTGCCGAGATCTTCGAGCATGAAGTGGCAGTGTTTCCGGTGGCAACAGGATCTGCTGCCAATGCCCTGGCCCTTTCGGTGCTCACCCCGCCCTACGGGGCGATTTATTGCCATCCCGAGGCCCACATCAATCTGGACGAATGTGGAGCGCCAGAGCTGTTTACAGGTGGGGCCAAGTTGGTGGGGATCCCCGGAGAGCAAGGCCGTATCGATTGGGGCAACTTAAAAGCAGCCCTGGAGCGGGCGGGGTTTGGGGTGGTTCATCACGTGCAGCCTGCCTGCCTCAGCCTGACGCAAGCCACCGAGGCTGGCACCCTCTACTCCTTGGAGCAGCTTGGATCCCTGGCGGATTTGGCCCATCACTTTGGCCTCAAGGTGCATATGGATGGGGCTCGCTTCGCCAATGCCTTGGTCGGTTTGGGTTGCACCCCTGCCGAGATGACCTGGAAAGCGGGGGTGGATGTGCTGTCCTTTGGGGCCACCAAAAATGGAGCCTGGGCTGCGGAAGCGGTGGTGTTTTTTCATCCAAATCAGGTGGGCGATTTTGAGTTTCGTCGCAAGCGCAGTGGCCATCTGCTCTCGAAGATGCGCTTTTTGTCTGCCCAATTGCAGGCCTATCTCCAGGATGGGGTGTGGCTGCGCAATGCCCGCCATGCCAACGCAATGGCCCAGCAGTTGGCGCAGGGACTGGGATCCCTGCCGGGAGCCAAGTTGGTGTATCCTACCGAGGCCAATGAGGTTTTTATCGAGCTGCCGGAGCCGGTTCTCCAGGCCCTAGAGGGAGCGGGGTTTCGGTTTTACCGCTGGCTGGGGGAAGGTCACCACTTAATCCGCCTGGTGACGGCTTTTAACACTTTGCCCGCAGATGTCGAGCGCCTCTGCCAGGTGGCCCAGCAAGCCAGCCGTTTGCAATAGGCGGACGGAGTCCTTGCAGCTGACCGGGGATCCCCCTGGCCAAAGGCCTGAGCATCCCAAGGGATCCCTGAAGGCTGTTCATCGGCTGGTCAATCCTTAAAGTGGGTGCTGTCGCGACCGGGCTTTTTCTCCAGGCAGGGCGAGGCGGAAGTCGATCCCGTTTTCTTTGAGTTGTCCTGTAGCAAACCGATCAGCAGGCAGGCCACCCCGAGGTTGATGGCCACATCGGCCACGTTGAACACCGGAAAGCGAATCCAGATCAAATTGAAAAAGTCCACGACATAGCCGTTGACGAAGCGGTCGATGCCGTTCCCCACGGCTCCTGCCCACACCAAGCCATAGCCGGCCTGTTCCCATCGGCCCAGGATCCCGCCGCGAATGGCCAGCAGCGCCAACGCCAGCGCCACCCCTAGCGAGATCCACTTCAAGAGCTCTGCCGAATCTTCAAACAGGCTCCAAGCAGCGCCGGTATTCTCCACGTAGGTGAGGTGAAACACCCCTGGCCACAGCTCAATCTCTGGCCCCGGCAGCAGCCGTTCCACTGCCCAGTGCTTGGTCGCCTGATCCAAGATTACCCCCAGGATCCCGGCCAGCCAAAAGCCTTTGTTTTTCATGTCGTCTTGGCCTCAATCACGTCCACCGGCAAGAGCGCCCCGATGAGCACTTTTCCCATCCTGACATGCTGCTCTTCTGCCGGCTCATTGCACAGAAGCTCAAGGGCGGAGCTCTGGACTCGAAGTTGGGCCTGTAACGGGATCCAACACCGGTGAGTGGCCTCAGAAGCGATTGGCCGCCTCTGGCTTGAGAGGAGCAGCAAGAAAACCGTCCAGCTTAGGCAACTGGACGGGGATCCCCTGGGGGTGGACAGGATTGGCTACCGACCCTGCTGCTCCAGGGAGCGGCGCAATTCACTGGCCATCTGCATAAACTCTTGCGGGTTGCCCGCCTTGCCGTAGGAAGAGCGATCCTGAACCTTTTTGCCGCTGCCTTGGCGGGTGCGGGTGCTGAGCAAAGAGCTGGCCATTTCCATGAACTTGGCAGGATTTCCCTCGCTGCTGCCCCGCACGAGAGGGGCGCGTCCGGCACGAGTGACAGCCATAGATACCTCAATTTTCACAAATGAAATGCTTGTTACATTTTCTCACAAGGGCTCTGCGATCAACCAGGGCCAGCGTTTCCTTGCTGTTACAGCGACTCCGGCCAATACTTAGGGATCCCTCCAAGTGCAAACCTTGCATGAGGCTGGAAAGAGCCATCAGCGAGTCGTGGTTTTCTCTTGGGTCAAGTGATGGATCAGCCAAATGGGGAGCACCGTCAGGCCAATCACCCCCAGAGCCACCACGCTGATCACCGGGCGCTGCCGAGGCTTGGTTAGCTGGCTGAACACCCAGATCGGCAGGGTTTGCTGCTGGCCAGCGGTGAAGGTGGTGACGATGATTTCATCGAAAGACAGGGCAAACGCCAGCAGGGATCCCGCCAATAGGGCCGAGGCCAGTTCGGGCAGAAGGATGTAGCGAAAAGTTTGCAGGGGGTTGGCCCCCAAATCGGCAGAAGCTTCTAGCTGAGAGCGTCCCATGCGGCGAAACCGCGCCAGCACGTTGTTGTACACCACCACCAGGCAAAAGGTGGCATGGCCGATGACAATCGTCCAAAAGCTGAAGGGGATACCCAGCAAATGGATCGCCGAGCGCAAGGCAATCCCGGAGACAATACCTGGCAAGGCGATGGGCAGCAACACCAAAAATGAGATCGTCTCGCGGCCAAAAAATCGGCTACGATAGACAGCCGCTGCCGCCAGGGATCCCAGCACCACTGCCACTCCGGTAGCCAGCAAAGCCACCCGCAAAGACAAAAACAAGGCCCGCCAAATATCGGCCCGCCCCCAAGCCACGGCAAACCAGCGCCAGGTCAGCCCCGGCAAAGGGAAGCGCAAGGTCGCCTCATCGGGGCTGAAGGCATAAAGGACGATCACCAGCAGAGGAAGATGGAGAAAGAGCAGCACCCCCAGCGAGAACAGGATCCAAAGCCATTGGCCGATGGGAAAAGGGCGAATCGGCATGGATGAGGGAGAATACAGAGCTGGATGGGGAACAGTCTACAGGTAGAGAAATGGTCTGTGAAATAGCCTTGTAGGGAAGCAGCCTTTGGCAAGGACTTTAGATTGCTTGGCCGACTTTGGAGCTCCAGTCGAGCAGAGCATCCCAAACCCAGATTAAACTCGCAGCATGATCGCGTTTTTAAGCGGCCACCTTGTGGCCATCGAATGGGGAGAGCGCAGCAGCCTCACCGTTGAGGTGCAGGGGATCGGCTATCGCGTCAAGGCCCCAGGACGTTTTCTCAAGCAACTGCCTGCAGTGGGGGAGCCCGTCCGGGTGTTCACCCATTTGGTGGTGCGAGAGACTGAGCTGGTGTTGTACGGGTTTGGCTCGCCAGCCGAGCGGGACTTGTTTGTGGAACTCATCAAAGTCTCGGGGGTGGGGCCGGCTTTGGGCTTGGCCCTGCTGAATACCTTCAGCCTGCCGGAGCTGGTGCAGGCGGTGGTGACCGAAAACGTGCGCCTGCTCTCCCTCACGCCGGGGGTAGGCCATAAAACGGCCCAACGGCTGGCCCTGGAGCTGAAAACCAAGCTGGCCCACTGGCGACAGGGGGTGGGAGTTGCGGATCAACCCTTGGCCGGAGGGCCGCCCATGCCCATCCGAGAAGAGGTGGAAATGGCCTTGCTGGCCCTGGGCTACAGCACTCAGGAAATTCAGGCTGCCTTGCAAGCTCTGCCCACTCACCCCCGCCCAACGGAAGACTGGCTGCGGGATGCCATCACCTACCTGAGCCAGCAGCCATGAAGCACCGCCGCATTGCCATTCTGGGCGGAACCTTCAACCCTGTGCACCATGGCCACTTGATCATGGCAGAACAAGCTCTTTGGCAGTTTGACCTGGATCAGGTGCTGTGGATGCCCGCCGGGGATCCCCCCCACAAGCCTCTGGCCCCTGGCGCCAGCAAAGCCGACCGCTTGGCGATGGTCAAGCTGGCCATTGCCGACCACGAGCGCTTCGCCTGCTCAGAGCTGGAGATCCGCCGTTCGGGGCGCTCCTACACCATCGAGACACTGCGCACCCTCATCCAGGAGCAACCCAATACCCAGTGGTACTGGATCATCGGCGTGGATGCTCTGCGGGACCTGCCCCAGTGGTATCAAGCGGAAGAACTGGCCCGCCTCTGCCATTGGATTGTTGCCCCACGGGTGGATGCCGGCGATGCCGCCCAGGTGCTGCAGGCGGTGGCCGCAAAGCTGCCCATCCAAGCCCAAATCCTGGAAGCCCCTACCCTGACGCTCTCTTCCACCTACCTGCGACAGCAAATCCAAAAGGGAGGGTCTATCCGCTACCTGGTGCCCCCTGCTGTGGAGCACTATATCCGTCAGCACCGCCTCTATCTGCAGCCCTAAAGGAAAAAAGGGGGCGGATCCCCCCGAAGGGGGAACCAGAAAAAGGAGAAGCGTCGTGAACCTGAGTCTTGAGACGTTTCCAATTTCTAGGGATCCCCCCGAAGGGGGAACGTACCTGTGAGGTAGACGAGGACGAAGAGTTAGCAGAGCTTACCCAATTTCTAGGGATCCCCCCGAAGGGGGAACGTATTTGGTGAGTTTAGTCCACCGCTGAGTAGCGAAATTCCCCAATTTCTAGGGATCCCCCCGAAGGGGGAACGTCATTATTCAAATAGTTGTGATCAGTATTCCAATTATGCCCAATTTCTAGGGATCCCCCCGAAGGGGGAACGTATGCTGAGCGGTGTACTTACTCATGTTCGGTAGTGATGGACCCAATTTCTAGGGATCCCCCCGAAGGGGGAACGTAGCCTTTGACGTGAGGTTAGGAGAGTTGGTTTAGCTGTGCTACCCAATTTCTAGGGATCCCCCCGAAGGGGGAACGTAACTTTAAGTAATCTGGGGGTTGGGACACGAGGTTTCCACCCAATTTCTAGGGATCCCCCCGAAGGGGGAACACGGTCAAAAACGGGCACTTGGTTGTGAGCACCGTTGATGTTTCCAATTTCTAGGGATCCCCCCGAAGGGGGAACAGGTGCCCGACTGGGTTGAGTACATGGTTACAACGAATGTTTCCAATTTCTAGGGATCCCCCCGAAGGGGGAACTGCTCTGTCACCAAAGCAGCAACTGAGTCTAGTACTATTAGAGTTTCCAATTTCTAGGGATCCCCCCGAAGGGGGAACAGGTACATATGTCTAATAAATTTCAAATCGTTCTCAGGGTTTCCAATTTCTAGGGATCCCCCCGAAGGGGGAACTTGGTTCAATACTTCACAGACATTGCATATGACTTAGGCTGTTTCCAATTTCTAGGGATCCCCCCGAAGGGGGAACGTTCCTAAGACCAGCGCTAGAACCTGGATACGTTTATACGTGTTTCCAATTTCTAGGGATCCCCCCGAAGGGGGAACCCCTCTTTGACAGTTTTACAGAGGAGTATTAAAGCGGTTTCCAATTTCTAGGGATCCCCCCGAAGGGGGAACGTCACCGCTACCTTCCATGCGGAGGTAGATGGAGAGTTTCCAATTTCTAGGGATCCCCCCGAAGGGGGAACGCAGTCTAACCATACCGCGGAGACACTTGATTGAAAGAAAGTTTCCAATTTCTAGGGATCCCCCCGAAGGGGGAACTCCTAAACAAAGGGAGGTCTGTTGTGTTTACACCGGAGCAGTTTCCAATTTCTAGGGATCCCCCCGAAGGGGGAACCGTGGTCGTGCGCTAGCCCTCCAAATCTTCCACGCGGGGGTGTTTCCAATTTCTAGGGATCCCCCCGAAGGGGGAACATCTTTGATTAAAGTAACCATTCGGAGAGCTTCCCGAATGGTTTCCAATTTCTAGGGATCCCCCCGAAGGGGGAACCGGTCGTTTCACAGTTGTGGGGATTGCCCAAGGTAACGACGTTTCCAATTTCTAGGGATCCCCCCGAAGGGGGAACGCTTACAACATTCCGGGCTCCAAACCGGTTCCCAAACCCCTAGTAGTTTCCAATTTCTAGGGATCCCCCCGAAGGGGGAACGCTATGGAGATACCGGTAGAGGCTGAAGGGAAAGCTGAGAAGTTTCCAATTTCTAGGGATCCCCCCGAAGGGGGAACCCACGGGGGTTTTGCATTATGTCCGAAAAACTGAATATTGTTTCCAATTTCTAGGGATCCCCCCGAAGGGGGAACTGGGATACGTGTACGTCTCATTCTCCCTCACCTGTGATGTTTCCAATTTCTAGGGATCCCCCCGAAGGGGGAACTCTGTTGAAGGTACTGAGGTAGCCACCCCAGTCTTCCGTTTCCAATTTCTAGGGATCCCCCCGAAGGGGGAACGATTCGCGTTTTAATGACCTGATCCCAGTGACATCGAGTTTCCAATTTCTAGGGATCCCCCCGAAGGGGGAACCACTAAGAGAGCAGGAGTTGACACAGAGCGGATAGTTGTTTCCAATTTCTAGGGATCCCCCCGAAGGGGGAACGGATATACGCAAATATCTTTACGGGCGACAACTATGAAGTTTCCAATTTCTAGGGATCCCCCCGAAGGGGGAACGCCTTGTCGTTTGGCCGGTCAAGCCGGCGTTGGTGGACAGTTTCCAATTTCTAGGGATCCCCCCGAAGGGGGAACTTAGTTAGCAAATTGATTGGAGGATATGGTTCCAGAAGTTTCCAATTTCTAGGGATCCCCCCGAAGGGGGAACCAATGAAGGTTATGGTTGTAGGCCGGTGGGAAATCCGGGGAGTTTCCAATTTCTAGGGATCCCCCCGAAGGGGGAACCGAATCGTAGTCGATTCCGAAGTGGGCAAGAAAGTTTTTGTTTCCAATTTCTAGGGATCCCCCCGAAGGGGGAACTAATTAACAATCGGAGGCTTCTCTACCGCCTAAAGTTGGTTTCCAATTTCTAGGGATCCCCCCGAAGGGGGAACAGTATACCGGCCTCACGCAGGAACAACTCGACTGGTTGTTGTTTCCAATTTCTAGGGATCCCCCCGAAGGGGGAACAGTCCTGGGTAATAATTACCTCGAACTTATCTTTCATGATTTACGTTTCCAATTTCTAGGGATCCCCCCGAAGGGGGAACTCCTACGTAAGGGAGGTTGTTATGGAGCCGATTATCACCATCGTTTCCAATTTCTAGGGATCCCCCCGAAGGGGGAACTATAGAGACAAACGCGAATAAACCGTAGAGCTTCCTTGTTTCCAATTTCTAGGGATCCCCCCGAAGGGGGAACTACAAAGACCGTTGCTGGAAGCGCTTTACGAAGCGCTGTCCGGTTTCCAATTTCTAGGGATCCCCCCGAAGGGGGAACACTTACTGTAAGTTTTGGACATTTCAACCTCCTAAGGTTTCCAATTTCTAGGGATCCCCCCGAAGGGGGAACTCCACTCTTTGTAAAAGGTGTGGAAGCCCCAGGTGTTGTGTTTCCAATTTCTAGGGATCCCCCCGAAGGGGGAACTGCAGGCTTTCTTGTACTCCTGGAAGTCATCATAGATCAAGTTTCCAATTTCTAGGGATCCCCCCGAAGGGGGAACATGGAAGCTCGATTCACTAAGGCCCACCTAATCTTATATGCTGTTTCCAATTTCTAGGGATCCCCCCGAAGGGGGAACCAAAATGCTGACCCCCGAGGATTAACTCTACCTCGTGCTTGTTTCCAATTTCTAGGGATCCCCCCGAAGGGGGAACGTTCTTTTATCCCACATAAGGGAGGGCTATATGATCACCGTTTCCAATTTCTAGGGATCCCCCCGAAGGGGGAACACCAATTCCAACTTCTACTTCGTCTTGGAAAACGAAACCAGTTTCCAATTTCTAGGGATCCCCCCGAAGGGGGAACTTCTCAGGGCTCGGTTGGTCACGTACAGTTTGTACGAGTTTCCAATTTCTAGGGATCCCCCCGAAGGGGGAACTCCGGTTTTAGCAAGGTGGCATCGAAGAATTCTTCGATGTTGTTTCCAATTTCTAGGGATCCCCCCGAAGGGGGAACAAGTACGAGTGGGATGTGCGTCCAGCAGGAATGGGATGTTTCCAATTTCTAGGGATCCCCCCGAAGGGGGAACGTGCGGATGGCGTTGGGGTTTACCTGCTTAGGTACGATAGTGTTTCCAATTTCTAGGGATCCCCCCGAAGGGGGAACCCGGAATAAAGTTTTATGTATTAACTCAGATGGAGAAAGGTTTCCAATTTCTAGGGATCCCCCCGAAGGGGGAACTCCACCCCTATTAAACCCAAGCAGGGCAAGGAATGCAAGACCCATTTGCGAGGGATCCGGAAAAAAGTCGGCAAAAAGAGCTGCGGCGAGGGGGTTTTGGGGCTGGAAAGCCTTGTGGCGCAAGGCATCGAGGGATCCGACGAAAGAATCGGCCTTTGCGGCTTTTGGCGGATCGCTCGCGCAGGCGTTGATACCGTTTGGGTGTTGTCTTGGAAACAAGGGTGAGTACCCGAGCCTCAACCGGAGTTTGCGGGGCTTGGCGATTGCCCAAGGCGTGCCCCCTAGCCGCGGGTGTAGCCGGCTGGGGGATGAAAGCAGATACGATGTTTTCAACTTTTCACAGTCGGAGAAATCTCATGAAAAAGTGGATTGCCTCGGCTACAACCCTACTCTGCTGTGTGCTTGTCCTGGTTTTGTTTTGGCCCCATGTTACCTCTGCCCAGGGGCAGACTCTCAACCTCTACATCTGGTCAGAATACATCGATCCCGACATCCTCACCGCCTTTGAAAAAGCCACCAATAGCCGCGTGCTGGTCAGCGTGTACGAATCCAACGAAGACATGGTGGCCAAACTGCGGGGGGGAGGCACCAGCCAGTACGACATTGTTGTTCCCACCGACTACATTGTGCCCAACATGTTGCAGCTGGGACTGCTGCAGCCTCTCAACAAAGAATTGATCCCCAACCTAAGCAACCTGGGCGAAAAATTTGTCGGCCTGCCCTTTGATCCAGAAAACACCTACACCGCCGCCTATCAGTGGGGCACCACCGGCATTGGCTACCGCAAAGACCGCCTGCCCGAAAACTTTGAACGCTCTTGGGGATTGATTTTCGACCCGCAGCAGCAGTATGGCCCCTTTGTGATGATCGACGAGATGCGCTCCATGATCGGCGCTGCTGCCGTTTACCTGGGCTTCGATATGAACACCACCGTTCGCTCCGAACTGCAGCAGATCCAGCAGCTTTTGATCGACACCAAGCGCCGCAGTGCCGGCCTAATTGGGGGCGTGGGGGGCAAAAACCAACTGGTTTCTGGAACGGCCAATGTAGCCATCGTCTACAGCGGCGATGCCCTGCAAGCTGCCGAAGAAAACCCCAACATCGGCTATTTTGTCCCCCGCGAGGGTGCCCACATTTGGCTGGATGTAATGGCCATTCCCGCCCAGGCCCCCAACCCCGAGCTGGCCAATCGCTTCATCAATTTCATCCTGGATGCTGAAGTCGGCGCTCAACTGAGCAACCACAACCGCTTCGCCACCCCCAACGCTGCAGCTCTGCCCATGATCAACCCAGAAGATCGGCAAAACCCGGCCATCTACCCTGACGAAGAGGCCCTTGCCAAACTCACCTACCTTAAAGTGCTGTCAGGGGAAGAGCTGCGCCTCATCGACGCCCTCTGGACAACCGTGAAAAGCAGCTAGGGATCCCTTGTTAGCTCTCGACATAAAACTTGACACTTTTTAATATCTGAGCCACATTAAAGATGTCACCTGTTGATGGAGCTAGAACCATGGAAAACCAAGAAGCTAAGTTTGGCTTTACCACCTTCGCCGAAAAATGGAATGGCCGTTTGGCAATGCTGGGCTTTGTGATTGGCGTTGCGACCGAGTTGCTGACCGGCCAAGGGATCCTCTCTCAAATTGGCCTGATGTAATCCCAGTAGACCCAAGACACTGCTGTAGATCTTTACAGGCCTGGCTGCGGCCAGGCTTTTGCATCGCTTCCGAATGCAACAGGCATGAAAATTTCTGCTGCATTGCTTCCTAACTCCCCTCTCTCTGGGAGAGGGGGTGGCCGCGGAAGCGGCGCCGAGCCTTTGGAATCTATCCTTCCAGATCTCGCAAGTACTGGCGGATATCGGCCAAGATGCGTTCTAGGTCTTCTGGGGCCTGGAGAGCGCGTGCCCATTCTAGGTCATGACCACCTTGGGATCCCTGCTGGGCCAGCGCTACCCCCAAGTGCTCCAGCTCGCGGACCACTTGGCAAAAAGCATTAGCTCCCACGTTGGAGCTGGCTCCTTTGAGGCGATGGGCGATCCGCCGCATTCTTTCTGCGTCGTAACCGGCAATGGCTTGGCGCAATTGCGGCAGCTGGTCTTCACAATCTTGGATGAACACCTGCAGCAGCTCCCGCTGAAACCCGCGATCCCCGCCGGAAACCTGATCCAGGTAGGCAGAGTCGATGGGGTAGGGCTGGGTGGAAGAAGAGGGATCCCGGCTCTCAGCGGGGGAAGCTGGAGAGGCTGCTTCAGAAGCGGCTTGGTTGGAGGATCCCCCTGCAGACTGAGCAATCAGCTGGCTCCAGTGGTTGAGCAACCTTTGCAAATCTTCCTTCAGCACCGGCTTGCTGAGATAGTCGTCCATACCTGCCTGCAGGCAGCGCTCCCTATCCTCCTGCATGGCGTTGGCCGTGATGGCAATCACCACTGTGCGGTGGCCGGATCTCCGTTCCTGTTGGCGTAGGCGGCGGGTGGCCTCGTAGCCGTCCATCACCGGCATTTGGCAATCCATGAGAATAAGGTCATATCTGACCTGCTGCAGGAGATCCAACACCTCCTGACCATTGGCCACCACATCGGCCTTGTAGCCCAAACTCTCGAGCTGGCGCAAAGCCACCTTTTGGTTGACGGGGTTATCCTCTGCCAGCAAAATGCGCAGCGATTGACGGGGACGATCCTCCCTGGGGGTCGTCTGAGGGAGGACGGGACTCATTCCCAAGAGCGAAGTGGATAAACCAGAAGATTTCCCCAGGGCCATGACCAGCGCTTCCTGCAGACGGCTTTGTTTTACCGGCTTAACCAAGTAGGCGGCAAAGCCGATTTCGGCAGCGCGGCGGGAGTGCTCCCCCAGTCCCAGTGAAGTCATCATCACCAGTTGCGTCTCGGCCAGTTGTGGATCTGCCTTGATCCAGCGGCCCAAGGTCTCCCCATCCACCTCTGGCATTTGCATATCCAAAACGGCCAGGGGGAAGGGTCTGCCTTCCCGAACGGCTTGGCGTAGCTTGTCCATGGCCTGATAGGCATCCTCGGCCTCTTCCACCACCATTCCCCAAGCCGCGGCCTGACAGCGCAGGATCTTGCGATTGGTGGCGTTGTCGTCCACCGCCAACAGTCGCTTGCCCTGCAGATCCACCGGGATGCGAGCAGAAGGCTGGGCAAGCTGCTGGACGTAGGGCTGCCGCTCCAGGGTCAGCTCGACGCTGAAGGTGCTGCCCTGTCCCTCCTGGCTTTGCAACGAGATGGTTCCCTCCATCAGTTCTGTCAGTTGTTTGCAGATGGCCAAGCCCAGTCCCGTACCTCCGTATTTGCGGGTAGTAGAGGCATCCACCTGGCTAAACGGTTGAAACAGCTTGCTTTGTGCTGCCGCCGGGATCCCGATCCCGGTATCTCTCACCGAGAGCCTGAGGTGGACATGGGTAGCGGTTTCTTGCAGCACCTCCGCTTGGATCACCACCTCTCCTCGGTGGGTGAACTTAATGGCGTTGCTTACCAAATTGTTGAGGATTTGCCGTAGTCGCGAGGCATCTCCCCGCAGGTAGCGCGGCACTTCCGGCGGCATAAGCACCGCCAGCTCTAACCCCTTGGCATGGGCAGTGGGGGCGAAAAGATCCGCCACCTCCTCCAGACACGAGCGGAGATCGAAATCCAGGATCTCCAGCTCCATTTCCCCGACCTCCAATTTGGAGAAGTCCAGGATGTCGTTGATGAGGGTGAGCAGGGCATCGCCACTGATGCGGATGGTCTCTACAAAGTCCCGCTGTTCTGCATTGAGGGGGGTCTCCAGCAGCAGGCCCGTCATCCCCAACACCGCGTTCATGGGGGTGCGGATCTCGTGGCTCATGGTGGCCAAGAAGCTGCTCTTGGCCTGTGCAGCCTGCTCAGCTGCTTTGCGGGCCTGCTCCAGCTCCAGGCTGCGCTTTCTCTCCCGTTCCAAAAGGGCTGCCTGGGTGAGGGCAATGCCAATTTGGTTGGCCAACTGCGATAGCAGCTCCATCTCAAAGGGTTGCCACTGACGGGGCCCGGAGCACTGGTGGGCCAGCAACAACCCCCACAACTGCTGCTCCAAAAACAGCGGCACCACCAAGTTGGCCCTGACCTGCATTTTTTGCAGCAGCTCTAGGTAACAAGGCTCCAGTCCTTCACTTTCCACATCGCTAACAACGCGAACGCGGCCCTGGCTGTAGAGCTGGGCGTACTTTTCCTGAAAACAGGGATCCTCGATCACCTCTCCCAGCAAGGAGGGGATCCCCGGCTGAGTTTTCTCGTTGGAGATGATCCCAGAACCATCCGGCTGGAAGCGATAGACCAAAACCCGGTCGGCTTTGAGCAGAGCCTGGATCTCTGCCACTGCAGTTTCTAAAATCTCGGCAATATCCAGTGACTCGCGGATCTTGAGGCTGAGATTCGCCAGCAACTGAGCCCGGCGGTTTTGCCGCTCCAATTCCTCTGCCGCTTTCTTCTGCTCAGTAATGTTGCGGAAGATGCCCCGCGTAGCCACCATCACTCCATCTTCAAAGCGGCAGTTGACATTGCCCTCCACCCAAACGGTTTCACCGCTGGCCGTGAGGAAAGCTGTCTCTACTCTCTCTACTTTCTCCCCCGATAGAAGCTTCTGGAAAAGAGCCTGGCAGTGCTCCCGGCAGTCGGGATGGAGAATGTCGAAGAGGGTCATTTGATAAACTTGAGCTTCGTCATAGCCCAAGGTCTCTTTCCAAGCGCGGTTGACATATAAAAAGTGCCCTTCAGCATCCACGCTCTGGATGAGGTCGCTGGCATTTTCAAAGAGATCCCGGTAGCGCTCTTCGCTTTCTTTCAAGGCCAGCTCCGCCAGCTTGCGGTCGGTGATGTCGATGCCGGTGCCCATGACAAACTCCACCTCGCCGGCAGCGTTGATTAGGGCGGTGTTAGACCAAGAAATAAGCCGCAGTGCCCCCTGCTTGCTGCGCCAAAAATTCTCATGGCGATTCAAAAAGAGGGAATGATTGCCCTTGAGCTGTTCAAAAGCTTGCTTTACACTGGGCACGTCCTCCGGTGGGATCAAACCTAAGTCCCATAGCAGCCGGCCCTTGACCTCTGCCAGCGAGTAGCCAGAAAGCTGCTCGGCAGCGCGGTTGAAGCGCA
>NZ_JANSIF010000044.1:22423-28588 GCF_047461935.1 Synechococcus sp. R55.4
TAAGTCCCATAGCAGCCGGCCCTTGACCTCTGCCAGCGAGTAGCCAGAAAGCTGCTCGGCAGCGCGGTTGAAGCGCAAAATGTGTCCCTCAGGATCCAGAACCACCACCAACGCCCCTGCTGTATCGATAACTGCGTTGGTAAAGTCCCGCTCTTGCCTAAGGGATCGCTCTGCCTTTTCCCGCTCAGCACTTTCTCGGCGAATGAGGGAGTAAACAGCAGCCAAGATGCAGTAGGTAAACGTTAGACCCGCTAGCAGGATGGCACTGGTGCGGCTCCAGCCTAGCTGAAACTGATCGCTACTTTGCTGCAGCCGGCGGTGATCTTCCTCTTCTAGCGACGCTACCACGTCGACAATCCGCTGCCTCAATTTTTCCTCTTCCTGACTTTGCAGCGCTTCTTGAACCGCAGATAGCTCCCCTTGCTTCCTCAGCTCAATCAAATCATGGTTGAGTTTCAGCCACGGCGCCAGCAGCAGCTCTAGCCGGCTCAGGTGCTCTTGCTGCACGGGATCCAAGGCCGCAAATTCCTGTAGCCGATCCAGAAGAGCAAACAGCGAATCGGTGCTTGTCTGATAGCTCCGTAAGAAGCTCGCATTGCCTGTAAGGAGATAGCTGCGCTTGTGGACTTCTGCGGCCTGCACTTCTCTTAGCAGCTTCTCTAGAACCTCGTGCTCTTCTAGAAGCTGGGTTACCTCCCTGTTGATCTGGGGCAGACGGGAAGCAGCGCGGTGGGCGGAGTAGGCGATCCCTGCCAAGATCAGGGCAGCCAGGCCAAAACCAGCGCCAACCTTGAAAAGAAGTCCGCTCTTACGGGCAGACTTGTCCTCCTTTGACCTTTGGGCCGGCAGCAGAGGCGTCTGAGCCAGTTCCCTCAAAGTACGGCGCAGCTCCAGTTGGGCCACCACCTGATGGGCCAGGGCTTGTAATTGCTCCAGTTGTTCTGGGGTCAGGTGCCGAGGCTGATAATCGACAACGCAAAGCGTGCCCAGGGCCTGCCCTTCTGGAGTTACCAAGGGAATGCCAGCGTAAAAGCGAATGTGGGGCTCTTGAGCGACAAACGGGTTATCGGCAAAGCGGGGATCCTGAGTGGCATCGGGCACCACCAGCGGCTCTTTAGGCGACAAGATGGCGTGGGCGCAGAAGGCCACATCCCGTGGGGTCTCCTGCACATCGACGCCGAATTTGGCTTTAAACCACTGGCGGTGTTCGTCGATAAGGCTGACCAGAGCAATGGGCGTGCCGCAGATGTGGGCAGCCAGCCGCACGAGTTCGTCAAAGCTGTTCTCAGGAGCGGTGTCCAAAATCTGATACTGCCGCAGGGCAGCCAGCCGCTGCTCTTCGTTGGGAGGGAGGGAGGCCTTAGGCATAGGTCAAACTAAGCGGAGAGGAAGGGTTCCGATCCACCGATCTCGGAGGTCGATAGTCTCAAGGTAAAAGAGGTAACCCCAGCATAACTTCCAAGCCTCTCCACCGGAAGCTACAGGGATCCGATCCCCAAACCAGCTTCCCGTTGGTTCAGTTCGCTACATTTTCACCACGCCTGCGTCAGCTACTCTAGCTCCTGCAAATTAAGCAAGCTTCGAGTTGAAATTTCTCAACGGAAGACTTACTATAGAGCGACGAGCTTTGTAAAGGGGGAATACTCTCAGTCATGCAAAAACTCCAAGACAGTTTGGTAAAAGCTCTGAGCATCGATGGAGCACTGGGGGTAGCGCTGGGGGACTGGAAAACAGGGATGTGCTTGGGGTACAAAGGCACCAACAGTCCCGCTTTTCCTGAAGCTAACTTGGAGCTGGCAATCGCCGGAAACACAGAAGTGATTCGCGCTAAGATGCGAGTCGCGGAGTCACTTAAGTTCACCGACAGAATTGAAGAGATTTTAATCATCCTGGAAACTCAGTACCATCTAATGCGTATGCTTAAAACCATAAACGGCCTATTTTTCTACCTAGCCTTAGACCGAGAAAAAGGGAACTTAGCTCTTGCCCGCATTAAACTCAGTCAAATTGAGAGCGAATTGACCCTCTAAGGGCAACTTGAAAGAGATGAAGCATCACGGCGAGCAGGGAGTCTAATTTGGCCGTGGAGCTACACCCCCAATACTTATCCTTGGCCGACAGGGCATGTCGGCATAGCTTAACCTAAGTGTTGAAGGAAAGAGAGTGCGGAACCGGGGACTTGAACCCCGATGGCATTGCTGCCACTAGAACCTGAATCTAGCGCGTCTACCATTCCGCCAGTTCCGCGGCGATCTACAAGTGTGCCCAAAGCAGGGGATCCCTGTCAAGGCTGGCAAAAGGGATCCCTTGCCGGCGGCTCTATCTGTGCTAAGCTCTGCTGCGCACAAGATTAAAGCCGATAACGCTGACCTTGGCCGACTTTACCTTCACCTGCGAGGGCACCTGCCCCCATACCCAAGCGCGGGCGGGATACTTCGTCACCCCCCACGGCGGGATCCCAACCCCTTGCTTTATGCCGGTGGGAACTTTGGCCAACGTGAAAACCCTCACCCCGGCCCAGCTCAAGGAGACAGGTGCCCACATCATCCTCAGCAACACCTATCATCTCCACCTGCAACCTGGCGAAAGCATCATTCAAGCGGCAGGGGGGCTACACCGCTTTATGGGCTGGTCGGGCCCCATCCTCACCGATTCAGGCGGCTTTCAGGTCTTTAGCCTCAGCGCCATTCGCCAAATCAACGAGGAGGGAGTGACGTTCCGCTCTCCTCTCGATGGCCGCATCATTCACTTCACCCCAGAGCTATCCATCCAGATTCAAAATGCCTTGGGTGCCGATGTGATCATGGCCTTCGACGAGTGCCCGCCCTATCCTGCCAGCCCTGAGGCGGTGGCGGCAGCAGTGCGGCGAACCACCCAATGGCTGAAGCGCTGCGTGGAAGCCCATCGCCGCTCAGATCAGGCTTTGTTTGGCATTGTGCAGGGGGGAGTTTACCCTGAGCTGCGCCGGCGGGCAGTGGAAGAGGTCTGTCGGTTGGATCTGCCGGGCTATGCCATTGGCGGGGTGAGTGTGGGGGAGCCGGTCGAGTTTATGCACGCCGTTGTGCGGCAAACAGCCCCTCTACTGCCGGCAGATCGCCCCCGTTATCTCATGGGGGTGGGCACCTATGCCGAGATGCGGGCCGCCGTGGCCGCCGGAGTGGATTTGTTTGACTGCGTGATCCCCACCCGCTATGCCCGCCATGGCACGGTGATCAGCCGGGGCAAACGCTGGAACATCAAAAATGCCGAGCACCGCCGCAGCCTGGATCCCATCGATCCCGACTGTCCCTGCTACACCTGCCGCCACTTCAGCCGAGCCTACTTGTGCCACCTCATCCGCGCGCAAGAGATCCTGGGCTATACCCTGCTTTCTATCCACAACATCACGGAGCTGATGCACTACACCCAAAAGATGCGCCAGGCCATCTTGGAAGGCAAGTTTCACGAGAACTGGGATCCCTGGAGCTAAGCCGGTCAGGAGATTTCTCTGGAAATATCCGATCCATCCTAGTTCACTAGGCACTCCAATATCCCGTGTATATACTTAAACTATCCCATGTAGCCGCAGGAAGGAGTCAGATCATGGCTATCCGAACCCTCAGCAGCGTGATTGAACAGCACATTGCCGGCCTTCCGGGCGTGATTGCTGTTTTGATAGGGCGGGCCACTGATGGTGCTACAGTAGCCAAAGTAACCTACGTCAGTGATAGCCAAGAGGAGCAGGCCCTAGAACTTTTGGGCACCTATGCCAGCGACCTAGTCCCGGCCAACAGTCGTCTATGCCAGCTTGTCAGCTCTGACCAAGAGGCGGACTACCTTTTGGCCGGCACTTCGGCGTTGCGGGTTGTCATCAAAGCGTTTCCCAAAAGCCCCTACTTTGTTTGGAGAGCCGGTTATCTTCCACTGCCATCACTACAACCTCTTCCTGCAGCAGACTATTGAAGATCCCGACTGGATCGATGGAGTGGGAATTCTGCGCACCGCAGCCCAGGAGATCTTTTACAGTCTTCTGTACGGAGCTTTCAAGGCTCTTGGCATTCAGGAGACCCAAGAGCGCCTGGCAGTGGCAGCTCAGATCTTCAGTTTTTTAGGATTTGGGCGGCTGGCGTTTGAGGTGACACCTTCAGGCGGGGAAGTGCAGCTTACCCATTCTCACTATGCAGAAGGTTGGCTGAGCAAGTACGGAGAGCAGGTCAGCCGCACACGTCCCATTGACCACTTGGCGGTGGGCTATGTGGCAGCAGCTCTGGATGCCACTTTTGGCGAGCTGGGGAGCTACACGGCAGAAGAAACGGAGTGCATGGCCGTTACCCGTAAGGATCACTGTGTAATCCAGGTTATTCGGCTGCCGCGGCCCCAGTTGTTGACTCCCAGTCCAGGGATGGGCAAGTTGATCGAGCAGCCGCTCCAGTTCCCCCGGCCCACAACAGCAGTGGACTACGATGCGGTCAACGAAGCTCTGTGGGGCTTGCCTTTGGCCGGAGATGAGCGGGGGCAAATTCGCGCGTTTAACGTGTTGCTAACGCGCATGCCTGGCAACTACTACAACCGCATTCAGTATCGCTTTTTACAGGAGCTGAAGGCGGTGCAGGCTGAGCTGATGGGGGTGGGGGAAGCTCTTATCCGCGAGTCGGGGCATGTCTGTGTGTTCTACACCTTCGGCAACATCATGGAATCGGTGGAGTGGGAAACCCTGGTGGGGCCGATGCTGGAGAAGGACACGGACTGGATCCACGGCGGCTATGCGGTGGCCAGCAGCCTGGGGTGGGGTCGCTGGCAGGCTTTGGAGGTGGTGAGTGGCCAGTCTTGCCGGGTGGCCATTGATGGCAACTACGAAGCCAACTACTTTTTGGCTTCCTACCCACGGGCAGAAGATCCCGCCTGCTATTTTGCTCAAGGGGCGGTGCCGGCGATGATGAATCTGGTCTACAACGGCAACATCCAGCAGAAGCCGGTTTTGGATCAAGTCTTCTACAACCGCCTCTTCCAGCGGGGTGGGCTCTTCCACGGCCAGGAGACCAAGGCCAGAGAGAAAGGGGATCCCTGGTGCGAGTTCTACGCCGCTCGCGTCAGCGGGACGGAGTCCTTGCGGGTGTAGGGATCCATGCAGGTGCGTATCCTCAGGCGGCGGGAGTGTGGAGCGGGGTGGGCCACTGACCTGCTGCTGCCACGTTGCCTTGTCTGGTCAGAGGTAGAGGCTCTGGCCCAGGAATGGGGAGCCGCTTGTCGCTGTTTTCAAGGGCAACTGGTGTGGCTGGATCTGCCCTCAGGCCGGATTACGGCTTCACTGCGGGTGCCCCGCCTAACGTTGCGACTCCACGATGCTAACGCTGAGGCGCGGATCCTAGATCGCTTGCAGCAGTTGGCGAAGTCTGCTGATTCCAAGGCAGAGGAGAGTTGAGGGCAAGCCTGGCGCGAACATCCTATCCTGCCATGGCAAAGAGGGCGCTCCAGTCGCGGTTGGGCACACCCGGCTTGGCGATGATCTCAAGGATGCGATTTTGGGCGGCGGGCTGGAATAAACTTTCGACGGCCACTTGGGCTACTTTCGTGCGGGGGATGCTGCCGTCAAAGAGGGTATCCGCCTTGGATAGGACAATGCCATCGTCGTTGTCTTGGTTTTTTAGGCCCCCCGGTCGAACGATGGTGTAGGTGAGGCCGCTCTTTTGCAAGTATTCTTCTGCCCGTTTTTTCCACACCAGGATCAGCCAAAACAAGTTGAGGGGATGGAACAGCTGGGAAACACACAGCGAAGAGATTAAAACAAAGTGTTGGATCCCTTTGGCTTTGGCCACATCGACCAGGTTCTTGGTGCCTTCATAATCCACTCGGTAGGGCTGAAAGGGATCCCAACTGGGCCTGGCCCCGGTGGCACAGAGCACCACCGTGCATCCTTCCATGCCCGTCTCCAGCGTGGCCGGATCCAGCACATCCCCCACCACCACTTCCGCTTCGGGGGGCAGAACTCGAGCGGCCAGCTCGCGGCTGCGCACCAGCGCCCGCACTCGGATGCCGCGGCCCACCAACTCTTTGACAATGCGGCGTCCGGTTTCTCCTGTAGCCCCTGCAACAAAAGCCTGCATAAGTTTCTGATACATTTACGCTGAACACTGCTGAACATCACTGTTCAACTATGCAGCGATAGCATTCTGTTTGTTTCCAACC
>NZ_JANSIF010000045.1:0-27474 GCF_047461935.1 Synechococcus sp. R55.4
TTCTATTGTGACTTCCGCATTCCTCCCGGCACTGACCCTACGGGTACAGTGCGGGGCTCCTGCGATTTCTAGCTGACACAGGCAGGCAAGGGCGGCTGTTCGATATTCATGTCCCGCCTTGTTTGGGATGCGACGGTCAGGATGGGGATCCCTCTGTGAGGATTTGGTTAACCTTTTCTGTCCACTGGGGATCTTCAGGTGCAATCACTATGCTCTTGGGTCGGGATCCCAGTTCCCGATAGATGGGCTCCACTGCGGGAGTGCCCCGCAACTGCCAAGCTATGTCTTTGAGCTGTTGAGTGGTCAAGGTCGATAAATCTAAGGATGGTCATGTGGATAGCTCCCCCTCTGGGCCAGTGAATCTCTGTAGCTTCGACCCGTTGGGCATCACCTCCAGGTAAGCGGAGAGGGTGGGATTCGAACCCACGGTGGCGTGAACCACGGCAGTTTTCAAGACTGCTTCCTTAAACCGCTCGGACACCTCTCCAAACTGCTGGGATCCCCAGGCTTTACTTATGTTACGCAATGGGTTTCTGGCTGTGCAATCGCTGCCGACCACAACCCCCACAGATTTACCCGCCACTGCCGCCGGAGACCTGAGTGGACGCCTGATGGTTGCGAATGGCCCGCTTGACCAAATTGAGGAAGGCAAAGGCCCGTTGGTCGGTCGGATCCAAGCGCATCACCGCTTGAAAGGCTGCTTCCGCCTGTTGCAGAACGGCCAGATCGATTTGTCCATCCTCATCGGCTTCCAGTTGGGCTTTTTGCAAGAGGAGGGCCCCTCGATTGTAATGGGCTGCCACATGGTTGGGATCTGCCGCCAAAACGGCTTCCAGCTCTGCCAGGGCCGGATCCAGATAGCCGCTCATGCCCAGTACCCAGGCCAGCTTGTAACGAGCTTCGGTATGGGTTGGATCGGCAGCAACCGCCTGGCGAAATGCCCGGATGGCAGCCTGGAAGTCGCCCGCTTGTACCGCTGCGATGCCTTCTTGGTAGCTGTCGTGAGCCATGAGCAAGTTGGGGGTTGACTGGGAAGCTGGCATGAGGAAGGGATCCCTTACCTGTAGATTAACCCTTGCCAAACGTGTTGCCCCCAATTCCCATCCCAGGTACCGAGAACAGAGCCGTGCCCCCGCTGGTTTACCGTCTTTTCCCTCTTGGGGGTGCCATCTGCAGCAGGAGAAACTGCCGCGGCAAGAGATTGGAGATTGCGCAAAGCCTGACCCCCTCAACCTGTGCCCCTTCCTAGGATGAACATAGCCATTGATTGGGTGTGAACCATGAATGCCAAACTGCTTTTCCTACCGCTGGCTTTGGGGCTGTCTGTGGCTCCGACCACCGCTGTTTTTCCGCAAACCCTAGGCATCTACCCTCCTTTACAAAGGCTGCAACTGGCCGATACTCGTCAGTTGGATGTTGGCACCCGCTCCATCATTGTCAACCCCGTTCCTTCCGACCTGCGGGTGAATCTGGAGCTGGATCGGCACGGGTCTAACCCCATCTACCGGCCTGGCGAGCCGATTGCCATTACCCTGAGCACCAACCGCGATGCCTACGTTTACCTGTTCAGCATCCAAGCCGATGGCCGTACCCATCTGATTTTGCCCAACCGCTTTTCCGGTGGCAACGAGTTTCTGCGGGCCGGAGAAGTGCGCACCTTCCCGCCGCCAGGGGCCAGCTATCGGTTGACCATCGCTCCACCCTTCGGCCAAGCCCAGGTGTTAGCGGTGGCATCCCCCCGTCCGCTGAACTTCCAGGAGATTGCCTCTTTTGAGCAGAGTGGCTCCTTTGCCGACGTGCGGGTGCGGGGATCCCAACTGGGCAATGCCATTGCCCGCGCCATTATTGTCGAGGGGATCCCTTCTGATCAGTGGGTGACGGCCACTCGGTTCTATCGGGTTGCCCCGCGCTAATCCAAGCTCTGAGACCTCAGGTGGATGGCCCGCACAGGATCCCCTTCATCGGGTATATGACCAGCCCCACCGTTCAAGCTGGGAAGGAAGTCAACCACCCCAAAGGCTGCCCAAAGATTGGGTTCATCTGCCACAATGAGAGCAGCAAAGGTAGTCTCGGCTACGTTTCTCCTGTGTGGTTTTGGTCGGCCATTCTATGTCCCCTTCCTCCAATCCCCTGAGCGAGCAGATTCGCAGTATTGACGACCATCTCTCCCGCCGACCCCTGGATCTGGATCCGGCGGGCTATTTCGTCATCTACTTGGATCGGGAGCAGAACCTCATTTGCGCCAAGTACTACAGCACCGTCATCAATGAGCGGGGGCTGGCCACCGATCCGGAAACAGGAGCTGTGATCCCGGCAAAGGGCTCCGTCAACCGATCCCCTGAACGGGTGTATGTTGGACGCACGGCCAAAGAACTGTGTGTGCAGATCTTTGAAAAAGAGCAGGAGAGGGTTGTCTCCCAGCTCAGCCATGCGGCCTACTTGGGAAGGGAGTTTCAAAAAGCCGAAGCCGCCCTCATCTCCGGCGAGGAGTACATCCAGGACTGATCCCTTCCCAAGCAGGGCCAGAGCTCATTGAGACTACATCATCCCCTTGGCCCCAGAGCCAGCCGCCGGTTTGGGCTCAGGCTTTTCCACCACAATCGCTTCGGTTGTGAGGTACATTCCGGCTATGGAAGCCGCGTTTTGCAGCGCTGAGCGCACCACTTTGGCCGGATCGACGATCCCCTGGGCAAACATATCCACATAGGTTCCGCTCAGGGCATCGAAGCCAAAGGGCATCTCCTTCTCCAAAACCTTTTCCACCACCACTGACCCTTCCAGACCGGCATTGTGGGCAATCTGAAAGAGAGGGGCCTGCAAGGCTCGGTAAACAATTTCTGCCCCCACCTGTTCTTCGGCATTCAACTTGGCCTTGAAAGCCGGGATCCCTTTGGAGAGGTGCAATAGCGTCGCCCCGCCGCCAGGGACGATCCCTTCTTCCACCGCAGCTCGGGTGGCATTCAGGGCATCCTCAATGCGCAGCTTGCGATCTTTAAGTTCTGTTTCAGTGGCAGCCCCCACTTTGATCACCGCCACTCCCCCGGCTAACTTGGCGATGCGTTCTTGCAGTTTCTCGCGGTCGTACTCGGAATCGGTGGTTTCCAGTTGCTTGCGAATTTGAGCCACTCGCTTTTCCACCGCCGCCTTGGTGCTGCCATCGGTCACAATGGTGGTCTTGTCTTTGGTGACGGTGATCTTGCGGGCCACCCCCATCATGTCCAGGGTGACCTTATCCAGCTTGATGCCAACATCCTCAGAGATGAGCTGTCCGCCGGTGAGAATGGCGATATCTTCCAGCATGGCTTTGCGCCGATCCCCAAAAGCCGGAGCCTTGACCGCCACCGCATTGAGTACCCCCCGCAGGCGGTTCACCACCAATGTGGCCAGAGCCTCTCCCTCCACATCCTCCGCAATGACCAGAAGAGGCCGACCCTCGCGGGCCACCCGCTCTAGGATGGGCACCAGATCTTGCAGGCTGGAGATCTTGTTGCTGGTAATCAGCAGATAAGCATTCTCATACTCGGCCACCATCCGCTCCGAGTCTGTGACGAAATAGGGGGAAATGTAGCCGCGGTCAAACTGCATCCCCTCCACCACGTCCAACTCGGTTTCCAGCGACTTGGATTCTTCGACCGTGATCACCCCATCTCGCCCTACAGCATCCATGGCCTTGGCGATCATCTCTCCCACTTCGCTGTCATTGCCAGCAGAGATAGTGGCTACTTCGGCGATGGTTTTACGGCCTTCCACAGGCTTGGCATGAGCTGCAATTTGCTCCACCAAGTAGGCAGTGGTCTTTTCAATGCCGCGCCGCAGAGCCACAGGGTTGGCGCCCGCCGAGATGTTTTTGAGCCCTTCCCGCACCATGCTTTGGGCCAGGATGGTGGCTGTGGTGGTACCATCTCCGGCCACATCGTTGGTCTTAGAGGCCACTTCCCGCATCAACTGGGCGCCTGTGTTCTCCAAAGGATCGGCCAACTCAATTTCCTTGGCAATCGTGACCCCGTCGTTGACGATTTGGGGGGCACCAAACTTCTTCTCCAAGACCACGTTGCGTCCTTTGGGGCCAATCGTAACCTTGATTGCATCCGCCAGTTGGTTGATGCCCTGCTCCAATGCCTTGCGGGCCTCTTCTCTAAACAGAATCCGCTTTGCCATAGAATCCGCGATCCTCGTAAGTCTGACTGGGCTCCTACTTTGGGTACTGCCAGGCGGAGTGGGGTTCCCAGGAATCCTCCGGCTCGGCTAGCAGGGAGTTAGCACTCTAAACTCCCGAGTGCCAATCTAGCTCAAAGACGGGAGCCTGAGCAAGATGGGCAGATCCGGAGTCACGTTTTGGCTGACAGGGGGGAGAGGGCTAGGAGTTGCCGCCGATCAGGATGTCGGGAAACTGGGCCTGGGCTTCGCTGATGGGGCGGTTGCGCCCGCCGTTTTGCCAGTAGTTGATGAGTTCGGTGGCTCGGTTGAGCAGCTCAATGCGATCCACCTCGCTGATCCAGGTTTTGCTTTCCAGCTCAGCCTTAAGCTGCTCCCAAGCGTCATCCCGCGGCCAGAAAAAGTAGTGGGTGAGGGGGCTGCGGTTTTTGGCCACCACCTGATCGACGGCAATAGCCAAATCGTTTTCCAACCAGAGGGCTTTTAGGGCGAACTTCGGCAAGGCTCTCTTCTCCTTTGGGCTACTCAACGGACGATCCGATCCTAACCAGGCAGCCTTTCATTCTGACATATGTCCTGTCCATCGGCGGGCCGAGAGCCGGAAGATGGATACGGGCTCAGCCCTGTCTGGGGGCAAAGGGCCCTAGATCACAGAGGGCTGTTTCCCCTTTCAGTACCAAGTCCCGCAGGATGGCGGCGCTGATCGGGGCCAGCAACACTCCATTGCGATAATGGCCGGTGGCAATGAGCAGATTGGCGTAGCCAGGAGCCCAACCCAGGATGGGGGCGCGCTGTCCCACTGGTCGAGGCCGATGGCCGGCCCAATGATCCAACAAAGTTGCTTCGGCCAAAGCCGGGCAGAGTCGGATGGCGCGGGCCAGCAGATCTTGTAGCGCCAGCAGCGTCGGCTCGGGATGAGGGGCCTGAAATTCCACTGTTGCCCCCACCCACAGGGATCCATCCCCCAGGGGAACCAGATGCAGATCCGCGTCGGTGACCACGGGCCCCAGGGGGATCCCGGGAGCTCTGACCCGCAGGGCCTGGCCTTTGACCGCTTGCAGGGGCACCTGCAACCCCAGCTCTTTGGCCAGAGGGGAGCTGCCCAGACCTGCCGCCAGAATGACGTGACCTGCCGAGAGGGTGAGAGCGGGGGTGTAAACCGCTTGCAGGCGAAAGGGGGGATCCGAGCTGCGCTGAATCTTCTGGACAGGCTGGTGGAAGAAAAAGCGGGATCCCTTGCGTTGGGCTGCTTCCAAGAGAGCCTGGGTTAGGAGCTTGGGCTGGACTTGTCGATCCTGGGGAGAGTAGATGGCCGCCGCCAGGTCGCTGCGCAGGCCGGGCTGCAGGGATCCCACTTCGGCAGGGCTGAGCAGATCTAGGCGGTAACCTGCTTGTCGGCGGGCCGCCAGGGTCTCTTGCCAAGCTTCCACTTCCTCCTCCCTGAGGAGTTTGAGAATGCCGCGCCGATTGACGGGCAAACTCCGGCCCAGGTCTTCCTCCAGCCGCGCGATTAGGGGATCGAACAGCTCCAGGCTTTTTAGACGCAACTGCACCACCTCCCCGCTAGGCTGGCGGCTGCAGATCCCCATCAACACCCCCAGCGACGCGCCCGCGGCGCCTGAGGCCGGCTCCCCGGCATCCACTCCAATGACCGACAGCCCAGCTGTGGCCAATTCGTAGGCAATGGCACAGCCCACCACTCCACAGCCAATCACCAACGCATCACAGTTCAACAGCCCGACCCTCAACGGAGACGCTTTTCGTAGTGATACTCCACAGAGTTGCTGCGATCGTGCAATTCACGAATTTCCGGCAGACGCACATAGCCGAGCCGCTCATAAACCCGATGAGCCGTCGTGAAGCGAGTATCTGTCCACAGATGCAGAGAGTCCGCCTGCTGCTGCCGAGCCGCAAATTCGGCCTGTTCAATCAAACGCCGACCCAAACCCCGACCGCGCACTGCGGGCAGAGTGTAGAGTTTTTTCAGCTCCATGCGCCCAGGGATCCCATCGGGCACAAGGCCGACACAGCCGACCACTTGATCCTGATGCTGCGCCACCCAAAGGGATCCCCCCATCTCCGCGAAAGCTGTGGCAGGCTGAAGCAACTCCGGCACCTCTTCGATATCCAATACACAGCCTGGATACTCCGCAAAGACCACCTGCAAAATGTGGAGCAGAGCCGCACTGTCCGAGTTTTCCGCAGGACGGATGTCGATCTGCATCGAGCAGCGAAGAAAAAGAAATCATCGTTAAGTAAAGCTTTCTCGATTGTACCTGGGCTTGCTCGAGGACTCTGTTTTCTCTGTTTCTCAGGGAGCAGAGGATCCCTGAGGTGAGCAGCTAAGATCGCTAGCATCCCCAACCCCATCTGCCCATGGATACTGAACTGCTGGTTCCCGACGTCGCCGATCTCGTAACAGAGGATGATACCCCGGTGGATAACTTTGCCTCCGAAAAGCAGCAGCGCCTCTTGACAGGGGCTCTCTACAGCGCTTTGCGCGGCAAAACCTTTTTAGCAGCGGCAAATGTAGGCATCTACACCGCCATCGGTCGGCCCCCGATTGTGCCGGATGTTTTTCTCAGCCTGGACGTCACGGTGCCGGAGCAATGGTGGGAGAAGCAAAACCGTTGCTACCTGCTCTGGCAATTTGACAAGCCGCCGGATGTGGTGATCGAGATCGTCTCCAACCGCGAAGGCGACGAGCTGGAAGGCAAGCTGAGCCGTTATGAGCAGATGCGAGTTAGCTACTACGCGGTCTTCGATCCCAATCATGAGCTGGGGCCAGAGGAGTTGCGCATTTTCGAACTGCGGGGCCGCCACTACGCGGAAATGACCGAGACCTGGCTAGAACAGGTGGGGCTGGGCCTGACGGTGTGGGAAGGCGTTTTTGAGGGGAAACAAGCTCGCTGGCTGCGCTGGTGTGATGCCCAAGGGCAGTTGCTGCTGACCGGCGATGAACGGGCTGAGTTGGAGCGGGAACGGGCCGAGCAAGAACGCCAAAGGGCGGAGCGAGAACATCAACGGGCGGAGCGTCTGGCGGCAAGATTGCGGGCTTTGGGTGAGGATCCCGATTTGGAGAGCTGAAGCCCAGGGATCCCTTTCAGCACCCACCCTCCACTACACTCAGGGAGGGAACTGCTGCCGGAGTGGCAGGGATCGTTGGACTCACAGATGGGTTATCGCCGCCGGGATTGGTTGGCCTACTGGCTGCTCAAGTGGCTGGTGGTCAACCCCTTGTTTCGGGGACTGTATTTTGGGCGCACCTATGGGCAGGAAAACGTGCCTCGCCAGGGATCCCTCATCGTCGTCAGCAACCACGCCAGCCATTTGGATCCGCCGCTGGTGGCCAATGCGGTGCGCCGCCCGGTGGCCTTCATGGCCAAGGAAGATCTGTTTCGGGTGCCGGGGTTGAAGCAGGTGATCCAGCTCTACGGCGCCTATCCGGTCAAAAGAGGCGGCTCCGACCGCGCTGCCTTGCGAGCCACAGAAGCAGCCTTGGCGCGGGGATGGGCGGTAGGGATCTTTTTGAATGGCACCCGTACCCCCGATGGCCGCATTCCTCACCCCCACTTGGGAGCGGCTCTGGTTGCAGCGCGAACGCAAACCCCTCTGTTGCCTGTGGCCCTCTGGGGTACCGAGAAAGTGCTGCCCAAGGGATCCCGGTGGCCGCGCTTGTTCTGCCCCATCACGGTGCGCATTGGCAACGTGATTCCCCCCCCTGCTTCCAGCGATAAGGCCGATTTGCAGCAGGTGACGGCAGAGTGCGTGCAGGCTATCCATGCCCTTTTGGATCAGGGGCGCTGAGGGTATCTTGGGCTACCAGATACTCAACAACAGGGATCCCTCCCAAGATGTGCTTTTGAAGAATCTCCTCCACCACCTCCGGCGTGACCGAGTGGTACCAAAACCCACCGGGATAGACCAGCAGCACAGGGCCGGGAACAGCATAGTCGCACGCCCGCAGGCAGTTGGCTTTGGTGCGGTGTACCCGCAGGGATCCCCCGCTCCCGATTTCCAGGTTCAATTCCTTGATCCGCGATTTCAAATAGTCCCAGGCTTCCAATCCCACGGCTTTCTCACAACATTTGGGCTTGGTTTGATCTGCACAAAGGAACAAATGCCACTGGTAGGGCGGAATGGGAGCCGGCTGAGGCGCTTGGCCTGGGGATCCGGTTGCCGAGGAGGGATCCAGGATAGGGGAAGAAGCGACAGGACGCGACATAACAAGATGTTTGGGCTTGGCTACAGTTGCATTATCCCCTGTTCTCTAGGTTCTTACCGATGCTGGTGGATAACCCCAAGCAGCGACTGTTTCTTGCTCTGCTCCCCCCTCCAGCACTGCAAGAGCAGGTGACAGCCATCAAACAGCAGTTTGCCGAGCAATTTGCCAGCCAAGCGGCCCTGCGCTCGCCTCCCCACATCACTCTGGTGCCGCCGTTCGAGTGGCCCAGTTCCGATCTGCCGGCCTTGACGGGATCCCTAGAGGCCTTTGCCAAGCAGCAAACTCCCGTCGCCATCCAGTTATCCGGCTTTGGGGCCTTCGCGCCGCGTGTCATTTTTCGCGTGTCATTTTTATTCACGTCGTGCCCTCCCCAGAACTGCAGCGGCTACAAGCTCAAGCCCATCACCACATGGGGCTCCTTCTCAACCGGAAAGAAACGACCGCTCAAGCCCGTCCGTTTGTGCCCCACATAACCGTGGCCTTTCGAGATCTAACCCCCGCCCACTTTCGCGCCGCTTGGCCGCAGTTCAAGACCCGTTTTTTTCAAAGTTCCTTCACGGCGTCGGCTTTGACGCTTCTCCTCCACGATGGCAAACGTTGGCAGGTTTTTGCCCAGTTCTCGATGGGGGAATAATGGGGAACAGAAGAGGGTTGCCAACCGAAGCAGCCTACTCCACCCAGTGAGCGGCCATGTATTCCGCCAAGTCCAACACCCGCTGGGAGTAGCCCCACTCGTTGTCGTACCAAGCCATGACCTTGACCAGATCCCCATCCAGCACACTGGTCATCTCCGCATCCACAATGGCCGAGCAGTCGTGGCCGCGGTAGTCGATGGAGACCAAGGGAATATCCGAGTAGGCGATGATCCCTTTCATCGTGGTTTCCGAGGCTTCCTTCAGGGCAGCGTTTACCTCCTCGGCAATCACGCGCCGCTCCGTCTGCACCACCAAGTCCACCAGAGACACATTGGGCGTGGGAACCCGTACCGCCACCCCATTCAGCTTGCCTTTCAGCTCCGGGATCACCAAAGCCACCGCCTTGGCAGCCCCCGTGGTGGTGGGCACCATGCTCAATGCTGCTGCCCGGGCCCGCCGCAGATCGCGGTGACCACCATCTAAGATCCGCTGGTCGCCGGTGTAACTGTGGGTGGTGGTCATGGTGGCACGGAGGACGCCGAACTTGTCCAGCAACACCTTGATGATCGGGGCGAGGCAGTTGGTGGTGCAGCTGGCGTTGCTGACAATGTTGTGCCGCACCGGGTCGTAGGTGTGTTGATTAACACCGTAGACAAACGTGGGAATGTCTCCCCCCTTGGCCGGGGCGGTGATCACCACCTTTTTGGCCCCCGCTTCTATGTGCTTAGAGGCACCCTGGTAGTCGACAAAAACACCTGTAGCTTCAATAACAAGATCCACCTTCCACTCTTTCCAGGGCAGGTTGCTGGGGTTGCGGTCGGAAACGGCATAGATATGCTTGCCGTTCACCACCAAACCGTTTTCTGCAGGCTCAACGTCTGCTCCCTGCAACGGCCCAAGGATGGAATCGTACTTGAGCAGGTGGGCAGCCGTGCGAGCATCTGAGGTGTCGTTGATGGCAACAATGTCCAGGTTGGACTGGGAGCGACCCAGCCAACAGCGCAAAAAGTTGCGACCAATGCGACCAAACCCGTTGATGGCTACCCTAACCACTGCTCCTGACCTCGCTGCTTGAAATCTCTTGGGGGCTGCTGCCTAGCACATGATATCGCAACCCCTGAACATTCTGAAGACAAAATTTGGGATCCAAGGGGTTGTCTTCGTGGACGTTGACCTGCAAACCTATGCGGAGCAGGGATTGAGCCTCTTTCAAGCGGGATAGCGCTGGTGCAGCAGAGCCATAGCCGAGGCTACATTTTCTACCCCTCGCTGCTCCAGAAGATCCGTGAACATACTATCCAGCCAGTAAAGGTGCTCGCTGATGATCTGGCTCCAGGCGCGGTAGAGTTTCACCTGGACTTCCAGAGGCAACAGGATCAGCCCCTCGTTGGAGAGGCGCAGGGTCTGCACCTCGGTTATGGTCACTGCCGTAAAGGAGCGCCGCCGTCCCGTCAGCAGAGAAAGTTCCCCAAACAAACGCCCGGCGTGCAGCGTAGCCAGCCAATAATCTCCCGGATGTCGCACATATTGGCGACGCAGCTCCACCACTCCACTGAGGATCATGTACAGGTCACTGCTGGGATCCCCTTCCTGGAAGATCACCTGGCCTGGGGAAAAGCGGCTGGGCAACAGGGCAGCCGTCAATGCCTTCCACTCGGCATCTTCCAAGGATTGGAAGAGCAAATGCTCGCGAACACGCTCAAACGGATAACGGGTGCTGCTCATCGCGTCGGTGATCCCAAGGGGGGCTTGAGGCCGGCTCTGTCTCATCCTACCCTTGCTGGAATTGACTTGCAGGGGGTCAGTCCTGGCGGAAGACCTCCCTTAAGCTTTCCAGCACTGCTCCTGTCAGCTCAAAGAAGCGGGTGGAGCGCCAGGTCTCGAAGCCGCGTGGCTGGGGGAGATCTACCGGGATCACCTTGGCAATTTGGCCGGGGTTGGGGGTCATCACCACCACTCTGGTGGAGAGAAATACCGCCTCTTGAATGGAGTGGGTAACGAAAAAGACGGTTTTTTGGGTAGTCTCCCAGAGGCGCAGCAGCTCCAGGTTCATTTTCTCGCGGGTGATCTCGTCTAGGGCCCCAAAGGGCTCGTCCATGAACAGCAGCTCGGGGTCAAAGACCAAGGCCCGCGCCAGCGAAACCCGCTGTTGCATACCTCCAGACAGTTGCCAGGGGTAGCTGTGCAAAAAGTTCCCCAGCCCCACCCGCTGCAACATCGCTTTGGCCCGCTCCTGACGCTCTCGTTTGGAGAGGTGCATCACCTGCAGCGGCAACATCACATTCTGCAAAGCCGTGCGCCATTCCAGCAGGGTCGGGGCCTGGAAAATATAGCCGTAGAGCCGCTCCTGCCGGGCCTGTCGGGGGCTTCGTCCTGCAATGGACACGGATCCCTCGCTGGGCTGCTCCAGATCCGCCAAAATACGCAGCAGCGTGGTTTTGCCGCAACCGGAAGGGCCAATCAAGGCGATAAACTCGCCCCGCTGCACCTCCAGATTGATATCCCGCAGCGCCACCAATTCCCCAGACGGGCTGGGGTAGCGCTTGCCAACCCCACGCAAGCTGACCAGGGATCCCACCTCACCGGCCTGTAATCCGTCAGAGACAAGGGAAGGGTTCATGAAAGAAGACAAAGGTCAGAACAGCCATCCACCCCAAAAAACCAAACGGTTAGTTGACAGACCTGACTGGGTGCCTATTCCTCAAGCACGTAGGAAATGGCGTTTTTGTTGACGCAGATAAACTCCGCATGGGCAACACGGCGGCCATTGATAAACATTTCTGAGTCGGTTAAGGGAACAAACGTGCGCTCGTCGTTGAGCAAGCTGGAGACCCGTCGCTCGAACTCCGTCCCCTCCAGAAACACCTCGCCGCGAATGTCGGTGCCATCCAAGGTGCGAATACGGATGCGCCGCCGCTCCTCTCCGATGGCCTGGGCAGTTTCATAGGCTCCCCGTCGGGCTGCTTTCTTGATTGAGCGACCCGCGGTGCTCATGGCCTCTTGCAAATCATCCAACTGTTTGTCGCTCATGTGCCCACTCTAGAACTCAGCACGGGGCCGAAAAGCAGCCCAATCGCTCCCTGTGGAGTTAAGACTAACACAACCGATCGCTCCACCTTACAAGCCGAGGCGCTAACTCTTGCAAAGCTATGCTCTGCACGTCTGTTGTGGGGCAAGACGAGCAACATCATCAAAAAATCAAAAAAGATAATGAAAGGTGGTTTCTCTCCGCCAGAGCACGGACTATGTCCCAGATTCCCTGCTGATGAAGCCACTGACAGCTCAGGTGGTACTGCGTGTAGGTTAGGAAAGAAACCACGGCCCTACTCGTGCCAACGCCGAAGAGGGATGGGTGTGAGGCTACTTAGCTTTATCTTAGTGCGCCCCCGATGGAGGCTGCATGCATCCTGGATCGATTGTCTGCTGCCGAAACCGCGAATGGGTTGTGATGCCCGCAGACACGGACGAGACCATTGTTCTCCGCCCCCTCACCGGCACCCCGGAGGACGTGGTTTACCTTCACCGGGAACTGATGGGTCTGGTGGGCGGTACCCTGCCGTTTGAGCGAGTCACGCCTGCATCCTTCCCGCTGCCCACAGCCGAGGACGTTTCCGACGCCACAAGCGCTCGTCTGCTTTGGCAAGCTGCACGGCTTACGCTGCGCGAGGGGGCTACCCCACTTCGCTCCCTAGGGCGCATTTCCATCCGGCCACGGACGTACCAATTTGTGCCCCTTCTGATGGCCCTGCGTCTGGATCCCGTGCGGCTGTTTATCGCCGATGACGTTGGCGTAGGCAAAACCATCGAAGCTCTGCTGATTGCCAGAGAACTTCTGGATCGCGGCGAAATCCGGCGCTTTTGTATCCTGTGCCCACCCTACCTGTGCGAACAATGGGCTAAGGAATTGGCGGAGAAGTTCAACCTTGAAGCGGTGGTCATCCGCTCCGGAACCGTCGGGCAGCTTGAGCGCCAAACGCCGGTAGGGCGCAGCCTCTACGAACACTTCCCCGTCCAGGTGGCAAGCATTGATTTCATCAAGACGGAGCGCAACCGAAACCAGTTTTTGCAATTCTGTCCTGAGCTAGTCATTGCCGACGAAGTTCACGGGGCAACAGCAGCCCATCCTGGCAGGAACCAGCAGGAACGGCATGCCCTTCTAAAAGCCATCGCTCAAAAGCCCGACCGACATCTGATCCTGCTGACGGCGACCCCCCACAGTGGTATCGAAGACGCCTTTCGTTCCTTGCTGGAACTGCTGCGCCCTGAGTTTGGGGCCTGGGATCCCCAAGCCCTCAATGAGGATCAACGCATCAAACTGGCTCGTCACTTCGTCCAGCGCACGCGGCGGGATATTGCTCAGACCTGGGAAGAAACTGCCTGTTTTCCAACGCGGGAATCTGTAGATGAAACCTACACTCTTTCTGAGCGGAATCGTGAGCTGTTCGAGCGCACCTATGCGTTTTGCTCGGAAATCGTGCGCACCGGCGAACATTTGGAAAAGCGCCAGCGGCGGGTGCGTTACTGGGGCGCTTTGGCGCTCTTACGCTGCGTTATGTCCAGCCCAGCAGCAGCCCTGGCAGCGCTGACCCATCGGGCTGGAGCACCGCTGGCCGAAGAGGAGACCGAGGAATTTGGGCATCTGGTGTTCGAGTCGGCAGAAGGGCGCACCGACGACGAATCGCCCACTCTGGCTCTCGAGGCCACCGGCGCAACTCTGCAAGAACAAGAAGCAGACCGCCGCAAGCTGCGCGAACTCGCTCAATTGGCCAACAAACTCTACGGCACGGACGACGACACCAAGCTTAAGCGGGCCATCAAGATTGTGCGGGATCTGCTGAAGGAAGGCTTCCATCCCATCCTTTGGTGCCGGTATGTCGCTACGGCGGAGTACCTTGCAGACCACCTGCGCCAGTCGTTGGAAACCACAGCCCAAGTGGTGTGGGTCACCGGTCGCATGGGCGACGATGAGCGGGAAGCGAAAATTGCCGAAATCGAACCTAACCGTCCTCGGGTGCTTGTGGCAACGGACTGCCTCTCGGAAGGGGTGAACCTGCAGGAGAAGTTTACGGCTGTCGTTCACTACGACCTGCCGTGGAATCCCAATCGGCTGGAGCAGCGGGAGGGCCGAGTAGATCGCTACGGCCAAAAGGCCGGGCGGGTCAGGGTCATTCGGTTTTTTGGGCGCGACAACCCCATAGACGGCGTGGTGCTTGAGGTGCTGCTCAACAAAGCGCGGGAGATCCACCGCGCCTTGGGCACCCATGTGCCTGTGCCGGAAGCCAGCGAGAGCGTCACGCAGGCCGTTCTTGAAGCCCTCTTCCTGCGCAGGGGACGCTGGTCTGCCGAACGCCAGCTTGTGCTCGACCTTGGCGTGCCAGAAGTGGAAGAGTTTCATCGGCAGTGGCAACAGTACGCCGAGCGCGAGCAGATCAATCGCACCCGGTTTGCCCAGCGGGCGCTCAAGCCCGAAGAAGTGCAGCGGGAAGTTGAGGCCACAGATGCTGTGCTAGGGGATCCCACGGCTGTGCGCGAATTCCTCCTGGCGGCAGCAGAGCGCATTGGTCTGCCTGTTTCCCCGGACAACCGACCGGGTGTCTTTCGGGCGAGCATCACTCCAGAGGCGACCAGAACCCTGCCTGAACTGGTCAAGTTGGCCCTGCCCTCCCCCAAGGACGGTCGGTGGCTCATCAGCTTCGACTCGCCCACGCCTGAAGGGGCGGAATACATTGGCCGAAACCACCGCTTCGTAGCCACGTTGGCCCGCTACCTCTTCGAGGCAGCCTTGAACGATCCCAGCCCCAATAGCAGGGTGGTCTCCCGCTGCGGCGTCCTGCGCACCCGTGCCGTAACCAAACTCACGACCATCCTGCTGCTGCGTATACGCTACCTGGTCGAGCAACCTGCTGCCCGATCCCTTTTATCGGAAGAAGTCCTGGTGCTTGCCTATGTTGGCCTGGGAGGCAGCAATCCCCAGTGGCTGGAGACCGGCGATGCCTTGCGGCTGCTGGCAGAAGCCCAGCCGGATGACAATCCCCCTCTGGCCGAGAAGCAGGAGCTAATCCGACGGGTGCTCAGCAACCTTGGAGACTGGCACAGGGATCCCCCTGAAGCCTGGGGCACAGGGCACTTGCTGCAACAAGCCATCCGGGATCGAATTGTCCGCCGCGCGGACGAACTGACTGCTGCTCACAAACGCGTCTGTCAGGCGGTGGCACTGCAGGTGCGGGGGCTGGCGGTCAAGCCGCAATTTCCTCCCGATCTTCTGGGACTCCTTGTCTTGCAACCTGTGGTGTCGCGATGAGCCAGTTCCCTGCCGTACGCCTTGAAGGGGGGCTTTTGGGCCCCGATACGCTGGAAAAGCTCCTTGCCGGCGAGCTTACTGGGCAGAAGCCGAAAGACTTTGGGCTGGACAACCGGCGCAGCCTGACGGATGAGATTGCCGGCGTCTTTGCCGAGGCCCGCGCCCAGTGGGAGATCTTCCGGCGTCGCCTAGAGCGCCTGCCGGAGAGCGACTTGGCCACCTCGGTTACTCGCGATGTCTGGTTGATCCCGTTTCTGAGCCTGCTGGGGTACGAGCTGCGCTACAACGCGCGCGCCTACGAAATAGACGGTGCCACGTTTGCCATTTCGCATCGCGCCGGAGAGGCGGAGGATGCACCGCCAGTCCACATTGTCGGGGTTCGGCAGGAGCTGGGGCGTCTGGCTCCCAGCGGTCGACCAAGACTTGCGCCCCATTCGCTGGTGCAGGAGTACCTCAACCGCAGCGATCACCTCTGGGGCATTGTGAGCAACGGCCTGAGGCTGCGCCTTTTGCGAGATTGCACCTTCGTGCGTCGCCAAGCCTACGCCGAGTTTGACCTGCAGCAAATCCTGGAGGAGCAGCGCTTTAACGACTTTGCCATCCTCTACCGGCTGCTGCACCGCAGTCGGCTGCCGCACAGGGCTGAAGATGCCCCAACCTGCCTGCTGGAGCAGTACTACCGGGACGCCTTGGAACAGGGGGGGCGGGTACGGGATCGGCTGCGGGATGGTGTGGAGCAATGTCTGAAGCGCTTGGCCAACGGCTTTCTGGAGCGCTCCAACAACACTGACCTGCGGAGGCGGATCGACCCGAAAGCCGGCAGCTCAGAGCCTCTCACCCCAGAGGAGTTCTATCGGCAACTGTTGCGCTTGGTCTATCGCTTTCTGTTTTTGCTGGTCTCGGAGGAGCGGGGGCTGATTAGCGACAATCCTCTCTACCGGGATCACTACAGCGTGACGCGGTTGCGGCGGCTTTTGGATCGGCAGAGTGCCTATACCGAACACGAGGATCTTTGGTGCAGCTTGCGGGTGCTGTGGAGGGTGTTCTCGAAGGAAGAGCTGGCCAACCTGTTGAAGGTCTCTCCTCTTAACGGCGAGCTTTTTGCTCCCCTCGATCTAGATACCTACAGCCTCAGCAATCGGGCTCTGCTGGAGGCCTTTTGGCATCTATCCTACTATCGGGAAGATGCTTCCGCCTCACCTCGGCGCGTGAACTATGCGGCGCTGGATGTGGAGGAACTGGGCTCGGTCTATGAAAGCCTGCTCGAATACCACCCTCAGATTGACACCTCGGGAAGGATCCCCCGCTTTGAGTTGGCCTTCGGGTCAGAGCGCAAGAGCACCGGCTCCTACTACACCCCGCCGGAGCTGGTGGCAGAACTCATCCGCTCGGCGCTGGAACCGGTTCTAGCAGAGCGGCTGGCCAAAGCCAAGCCAATGGCGGATGCCGAACAGGCCCTGCTCTCCCTCCGCGTCCTTGACCCCGCCTGCGGATCGGGACACTTTCTGCTGGCTGCCGCCCGCAGGTTGGGCAAGGAACTGGCAAAGATCCGCACCGGCGAAGAGGAACCCGCCCCCGAGCGTGTCCGCGAGGCCATCCGCGATGTGGTGGCGCACTGCATCTACGGCGTGGACAAAAACCCCCTGGCGGTGGAACTCTGCCGCGTGGCCCTGTGGCTGGAGGCCCACTGCGCCGGCAAGCCCCTCACCTTCCTGGATCACCACATCAAGTGCGGCGATTCGCTGGTGGGTGTCTTGGATTTGGCGATTTTGGAAAAGGGCATCCCCGATGAAGCCTTTACCCCGGTTAGCGCTGACTCCAAGGAGGCTGCCCGCTCGCTAAAGCAGCGCAATCGCACCGAGTGCCAGAGTTTGCAAACAGGGCAGCTTTCCCTTGCTTTTGACACTGACCAGGTGGTGGCTGAGCTTAGCCAGGAGCGACAGAAGCTAGAAGCCATTCCAGACAACTCCCCGGCAGAGGTTAGCCGCAAGCAGCAGCTCTACAGCCGCTACTGCCAAGACCCGCAACACCAAAAGCTAGTGGAAGCCTGCAACCTGTGGACAGCCGCTTTTTTCCAGCCCTTGATCCCTGACTTCTCTAGGGCCATTACCACCCAAGCCGTGGCTGATCGACTGCAGGAGAGAACCCCCTCCCAGGCCCTTGCCACTGCTCAGGCCCTCGCCGTCGAGAACCGGTTTTTCCACTGGCCGCTGGAGTTCCCGGAGGTGTTTGAAAGTGGCGGCTTTGATGTGATCCTCTCCAACCCGCCCTGGGAGCAAATTCAACTGGAAGAGCAGGAATTCTTCGCCAGCCGCGATGCCCAGATCGCCCGCGCCTCTAATGCCGCCGCCCGCAAACGGCTGATCGCCGACCTACCCAAGACCAACCCCGCCCTCTGGCACGACTACCAGCGTGCCCTGCACGGCGCCGAAAGCACCAGCCGCTTTTTACGGGGCAGTGGTCAATATCCCCTCGCCGGCCGCGGCCGTATCAACACCTACTCGGTCTTTGCCGAACGGGTGCGTAGCCTGCTCAATATCCGGGGGCGGGCGGGCATCATCGTCCCCACCGGCATCGCCACCGACGCGACCAACCAGTTCTTCTTCGCCGATCTGGCAGGCAAGGGGCAACTGGCAAGTCTGTTCGATTTTGAGAACCGCCAGCGACTCTTTCCGGCAGTGGATAGCCGCATGAAGTTCTGCCTCCTCACCCTGGCAGGATCGTGGCAACCGACGCCAGCCGGCGTGTGCGAAGCGGCGCCGATGGTCTTCGCCTTCTTTGCCACCCATGCCGATCACCTGCGCGACCCGCGTCGCGTTTTCACCCTCACAGCGGACGACATTGCCCGCATCAACCCCAACACCCGCACCCTGCCCGTTTTCCGCACCCAGCAAGACGCCGACCTGACCCGCGCCATCTATCAGCGCGTGCCAGTGCTGGTGAACGACTCTCCTCTCCCCACGGGAGAGGGGCTGGGGGTGAGGGTCAACCCCTGGGGCGTGCAGTTTAAGCAGGGGTTGTTCAATATGTCTTCTGACTCGCACCTCTTCCGCACACGGGCAGAATTGGAGCAGCAGGGGTATCGGTTGGTGGGGAATGTGTTTGTCAGGGGTGAGCCATCCACCGCAACGCACTACCTCCCGCTCTACGAAGCCAAAATGATCTGGCACTACGACCACCGCTACGGCACGTATGAAGGAGTGGATTCGCGTTCCAGCACCCAACTGCCCACCCCCGACGAGCGCCAGCACGCCGATCCGCACTTCGTCGTTCTGCCCTGGTACTGGGTGCCCGCTGAAGAAGTAACGAAGCGCCTGGGCGACTGGCAGCGTGGGTGGTTGGTGGGATTCCGCGATGTTACTAACGCCACTAACGAGCGCACTGCCATCTTCAGCCTGCTGCCCAGAGTTGGGGTAGGACATACGATGCCCATAGTCCTTACGGGTGAGATTTCGGCTATTCATCTCTCGTGTTTTCTAGCCAATCTAAATGTCCTGATTTTTGATTGGGCATTGCGCCAGAAAATTGGTGGGACGCATCTTACTTTCTTCATCCTCCGCCAACTCCCTATTTTTCCCCCCACTGCCTACACCCCCGCCGATCTCGCCTTCATTGTGCCGCGCGCACTGGAACTGACCTATACTGCCTGGGATCTCAAGCCCTTCGCCGACGATGTGTGGAACGAAGCTGATGAAGGGCTGCGGGCAGCCATCCATGCTGCGTGGGATGCAAACCGTATTGCTGTCGGCAGGCATGAATGGCGCCTGCCATCCTGGATCAGCGCTTACCCGGAGATCGAAACCAACCCGCAGAAGGGCATCCCCTTTCCGCCCTTTCGCTGGGACGAAGACCGCCGCGCGGTGCTGCGTGCCGAACTCGATGCGTACTACGCCCAGCTCTACGGCCTGACGCGCAAGCAACTGCGCTACATCCTCGACCCGGCAGACCTCACCGAACGCGAACTGGAAGACATACTCGACCCGCGGGAAGAGGTGGCAGACCCGCTCGACTCGGCTGGCTACGCTACCCGCGCTGCTGCTAGCACCTTCCCCGGCGAAACCTTTCGCGTGCTGAAGGAGAAGGAACTGAGTCAGTTCGGCGAATACCGCACGCGGCGGCTGGTGCTGGAGGCGTGGGAGAAGCTGGCGCAGCACTCAATAAAAGCTTAGAATACACATAGATCTGCATTTCTATACACACAAGTGGCTCCTCATGCGCACCAACATCGTCCTGGATGACGACCTGATCGAGCGTGCCCGCCAGGTAACCGGCCTCAAGACCAAGCGCGAGGTGATTCACGAAGCGCTGCGTGTCCTGATTCGCCTACACGAGCAAGCTGAGATCCGCAACTTACGCGGCAAGTTGAAATGGGAGGGCAATTTGCAGCAGCAACGCCTGTCGTGCCTGCAGGAGTGAGGATGATCCTGGTGGACAGCACCATCTGGATTGATTACTTCAACGGCATTTCATCGCTTCACACCGACTATCTGGATTGGGCCCTGGATCAAACTCTTATCCTGGTGGGCGACCTGATTTTGGCAGAAGTCTTGCAGGGCTTTCGCAAAGATGCCGATTTCGAGCAGGCTCGCTGTGCTCTGGTGAAATTGCATCAGGTGCAAATGGTTAACCCCTCCCTGGCGGTGAAAAGTGCGCAGAACTTTCGCTTGTTGCGTCGCAAAGGCGTGACGGTGCGCAAAACAATAGACAGTTTGATTGCCACTTGGTGCATTGAGAACAATGTTCCGCTCCTCCACCACGACAGTGACTTCGATGGCTACGAGGCGCATCTAGGATTGCGGGTTATTCGTCCATGAGGCGGAGGTGGCCTTCTGCAGACCAGTTTTCTCTTGACATGCCCCCTGCCTAAAGGCAAGGGATTCTGGTTCCTGCATTCGGAGAACGCTGCAGCCGTCGGCGGGTACTGGAGGTGTGGGGGAAGCCGGCGCATCGCCGATCCCACTTCGGAGATATCTTTTTGCCGTTCAGCGGGCCGTAGATCTTGGCGAGTGGGGTTGCAAACACCACTTGCGGCATCTTCAAGCTAGGCTTGAGCTAACCAAGCGGGCCTTAAGGGCAGATTCGATGTCCACCATCTTTGATCTCCACGCCACTGTTCTGGACGACTATCGCGATTTTGTCCGCTCCTTTTTTCTCATTGGCGACCAACGGGCGCAAGCCTTTGTGAATCAAGCTCTAGAGGAAGGGATCCACCTCTGGCCAGAGCCTCTCATCCAGCTAAGCCCTGTTTATGTGCCCGGCCCAACCGTTGACGAGCTGGCCGAGGCCGGGCGCATTGCCCAAGAAACAGCCCACATTTTCCGCCTTGAAGATGGCAGGCCCTTTCGCCTCTACCGCCACCAGGAGGAGGCCATCGAGAAAGCTCTGGCCGGGGAAAGCTTTGTGGTTACCAGCGGCACCGGCTCCGGCAAAAGCCTTTGCTACTTCCTGCCCATTCTCGACAACTGGATCCGCCAGGGGGGATCCCGTCATCAGGTGGTGGCCATTGTGGTCTACCCCATGAATGCCTTGGTGAACTCTCAATACCAGTCTTTGCAAGCCCTGTGCGAGCGGTACGAGCGCAACTACCATCGCCCTTTTCCGGTGCGCTTTGCCAGATACACCGGGGAAACTTCGGAAAACGAACGAGACCAGCTACGGCGGGATCCACCTCAAATTCTGCTCACCAACTATGTGATGGCAGAACTCCTCCTGGTTCGTCCTGAAGATCAGCGGTTTTTGAATCCCGAGATGGGAGGGCTGCGCTTTCTGGTCTTTGACGAGCTGCACACCTACCGGGGTCGGCAAGGGGCGGATGTGGCCATGCTGGTTCGCCGCCTAAAAGGACGCTGTGGGGCCAAGAACTTGGTGCATATTGGCACCAGCGCCACCATGATCTCCCGACCAGAAGCCGACGCCCAGGAGCGCCGCCAGACTGTAGCCGCCTTTGCCAGCCGCTTTTTCGGCCATCCCTTTGGGCCGGAGCACGTCATTGAGGAAACCCTGGCCCCCCTCACCGAGGGCGGCCCACCCACGGTGGCAGAGCTGAAGAGCGCCCTGGACTTGCCTTGGCCTACAAACCAGGCCGATCTGCGCCGCCATCCCCTGATGCGCTGGCTAGAGTATGAGCTGGGCCTGGAGCAAAGTCCCGATGGCAGCTTCAGGCGCCGCGTGCCCAGGGAGCTTTCCAAGGTAGCCGCCCAACTGGCCGAGGTGGCCGCCAGGGATCCCGCAACCTGCGCCAAATCCCTGCGCCAGTTTCTGGCCCATGCCAGCAGCCTCAAAGAGGGCAGCACTTGGGGAGTCGCCTTCAAGCTGCACCAGTTTATCTCCCAGGGCCGCACCCTGTACGCCACCTTGGAGAGCCGGGAAAAGCGGCAATTTTCCCTGGAAGGGCAAATGCAAGCTGGGGAAGGGAAGCTGTTTTTCCCCGTCAAGTTCTGCCGCCAGTGCGGGCACGACTATTACCATGTCTTGAAGGCAAGGGGGCAGTTTTTGCCCTATCCCATCGGAGAAGAGATGGAGGAGGCTGAAGACCAGCAAGCCGGCTACCTGAGCCTGGATCCCGTTGAAAACGAGTGGTCGCCAGAGCAGATCCCTGAAGATTGGTACACCCCTGAGGGCAGGCTCAAGCCCAACTGGAAAAGCCGCGTCCCCCAAGCAGTCTGGGTGCGCCCCGACGGATCCTTTTCCGAGCAACCCCAGGCGGAGGCCCAGAAGATGTGGTGGCAGCCCCAGCCTTTTTCCCTCTGCTTGGCCTGCGGCGAGTACTACACCGCCCGCGAGCGGGAGTTTGTCAAGCTGGCTTCCCTCTCCAGCGAAGGCCGCTCCAGCGCCACCACCACCCTTGCCACCTCTCTGTTGCGCCATACGGCCCAGACGCAAGCGGCTCGCGACAAGCTTCTGACTTTTACTGACAATCGCCAAGATGCCTCGCTACAAGCCGGCCACTTCAACGACTTTGTCCATGTGGCCCTCCTGCGGGCCTCGCTATATGCCGCCCTGCAGCAGAAAAAAGAGTTGGGCTTCGCTGAAGTGGCCCGAGAAGTAGTGCGGGCCTCAGGTCTTAGCCTTGCTGACATTGCCCAGAACCCCTCCTTGGATCCCCAGTCTTCCCTTGCTCAGGACGTTTGGCAGACCTTTACAGACCTGACAGAATACCGTCTCTACGAAGATCTGCGGCGCGGCTGGCGGGTCACCCATCCCAACCTGGAACAGGTGGGGCTGCTGAAAATCGAATACCGCGGGCTCAAAGAGCTTTGCCAAAGCCCTGCCCTGGCTTCCCTTCACCCCTGGTTTGGCCAAGCAACCGTTGGCGAGCGAGAGGGCCTGCTGCGGGCCGTATTGGATCAGTTTCGGCGGAAATTGGCCATCGATGTCCGTCTGCTCGAGAAAGAACCCCAGAGAACGCTGCGCCGGCGGGCCGAGCAACATCTCAACGAGTTTTGGGGCCTAGAGGAGCATGACGAACTGCGGACGGCTAGCTACTTTGTTCGCCAGAGCCAGTCCCGGCAGGACTTGCAAGTTCATAGCTTGGGCCCCCGCAGCGCTATTGGGCGTTTTCTCATCAAGTATCTCGAGCTGACCAGAGAAGCTTACGACGAGCTTCTGGGATCCCTTCTCTCTTTGCTGGTCGGCTATGGCCTGTTGAGATCTCACCAGAGAAATGGCCAAGAAGCCCATCAACTGGATGCCGGATGTCTCCTCTGGTGCTTGGGAGATGAATCTGCCCCCCTTGCGGATCCCTTGTATTCCCGCCGCGCTCGGCAGGAGGGCTACGCTGCCCCCTCCCGCTCTGTCAACTTCTTCTTCCAACGCCTGTATCGAACTGGAGCAGTAGGGCTGGGATCCCTGGAGGCTAGGGAGCACACTGCCCAAGTGGTTCGGCCAGGAGAGCGGGAGCAGCGAGAAAGGCGCTTTCGCGGGGAGGATCAAGCTCGACGCCTTCCCTATTTGGTGTGCTCGCCAACCCTGGAGTTGGGGGTCGATATTGCCGATTTGGATCTGGTACATCTGCGCAACGTCCCTCCAACGCCGGCCAACTACGCTCAGCGCAGTGGACGCGCAGGCCGCCAGGGGCAACCGGGGCTAATCGTAACGTATTGCAGTGCTTTCAACAGCCACGACCAGTACTACTTCCGCCGCCGCGCCGAGATGGTGGCCGGTCGAGTGCGACCTCCCCGCCTGGATTTGGCCAACGAGTCCCTAGTGCGGGCTCACATCCACGCCGTTTGGCTGGCCCGCGTGCGCCTGCCTCTGGGCAATTCCATCGAAACCGTCATTGACTTGGATCATCGGGAAGAGCTGCCCCTCAGAGAGATGGTGGCCCAGCAAATCCAACTAGGGGAGGCCGCCCGGCGAGAAGTGGAGGAGCAAGTGCAGGAGCTGCTGGCCGCCGACCGGGAACTCCTAGACAGAAGTGGCTGGTTTAACAAGCGCTGGATCCGGCAGGTTATTGAAGAGGCGCCACGCGAGTTTGACCGGGCCTTTAACCGCTGGCGGGAGCTGTATCGGGCCGCCACCCAACAGTTGGAAGCTGCTCACCAAGAGCTCCAAACAGCTCGCCAAAGGAAAAGCCAGCAGAAAGCTGAGCGCCGCCAGCAAGAAGCCCTGCGCCAGCGCAACTTGCTGTTACAGATCGATACCCAGCGGGAGGAAGGTGACTTTTACCCCTACCGCTATCTGGCCAGCGAGGGGTTCCTCCCTGGCTACAACTTTCCGGCCTTGCCTGTCCGGGCCTGGGTGCCCCGCGGCAGCGAAGGGGAGTTTATCGCCCGACCCCGGTTTTTGGCCGTTCGGGAGTTCGCACCCCACAACTTCCTCTACCACGAAGGCTGCCAGTGGGAATCGGTGGCTTTTCAGGCTCCGCCCGGCGGCCTGGAGGAGCGCAAAAGTACTCAAAAGCTCTGCTTGAGTTGTGGAGCTTTTGCGGATCCCTGCCTGGATTGCTGCCCCGTCTGCGGCACCCAGTTCGATGGGCAAAACAGCCGGCTGACCCATCTCCTCGAAATGCCCAACGTGCGCATGCAGCGCCGGGATCGCATCACAGCCGATGAAGAAGAACGGCGGCGGCGGGGATATGAGCTGCAGACCTTCTTTCAGCTTGCTCCCAAAAGTTCCGGCTACCGCGTTCAAGCAGCCGATGTCCTAAGGGGGCAAACCCAACTGCTTCACTTGCGCTATGCCCCAGCCGCCACTCTGCTGCGTATTAACTACGGCTGGCGAGGGAGTGGAGGGCAGGGCTTTCTGGTCAACTTTGACACTGGCGAAGTTCTCTCTCGAACTCAGATCCAGCAGAGCAGAACTGGCTCTTCCGACCCAACACGTTTGCAGCGCGTCTGCCTGGCGGTGCGCAGTACTCAAAACCTGTTGCTGGTGCGCCTGGTTCAACCAGGTCTAGGGGATCCCCAGACCTTGGAGACCAGCCTGCGCTACGCCCTTAAGCGGGGGATCGAAGAGACTTTCGAGCTGGAGGAGTCGGAGCTAGCCGCCGAGTCCATTGGCCAGGGATCCCATCGGGCTATTCTCCTCTATGAGACGGCAGAAGGAGGAGCCGGCGTCCTGCGTCGGCTGGTGGAGGAGCCAGAGGCTCTTGCGGAGGTGGCTCAGGCGTCTCTGGAGATCTGCCACTTCAGACTTTCAGAGGCCGGGGTTCAAGATCTCCGGCCTGAGTGCCGGGCAGCCTGCTATGAGTGCCTGCTGAGCTATGCCAACCAGAGGGAAGCGCTGGAGCTTGACCGATACAAGATTCGGGATCTTTTGGGTGAGCTGGCCCACAGTCGCACTGACCCAGGCAGCTCCCGACAAGAGCACTTGGATTGGCTACGCCAGCTCGTTGACCCTCGGTCTGAACTGGAGCGCAGGTTTCTCGAGGCGCTGGCAGAAGGAGGGTATCGATTGCCTGACGATGCCCAGAAGTCCATCAGTGAGCCCCGCTGTGTTGTCGATTTCTTCTATGACCCCAATATCTGCGTCTTTTGTGATGGCGCAGTCCACGATGAGCCAACTCGAGCCGAGCAGGATCGCCAACTGCGGGCTCAGCTCCTAGAAGGCGGCTACCGCGTGATTGTCCTGCGCTACGACCAGAATCTTCAGGAGCAACTGGCTCGCTATCCAGAAGTGTTTGGCCAGGGGAACTGAGAAAACCCTCAGTCCTGCTGGTGGGAAAATTGATAAGCGCCCACAAAGGCCAAGATCACCGCCAAGCTGCCCAAAACCCCAACCGTGTACCAGGGAAACTGGGAGAGGGGCTGATAGGCAGCCGCCCGCATGCCGATGCTGGCGTAGGAGAGGGGCAGGCAGTAGACCAGCACCTGCAGGTAGGTTGGCAACTGGGCGGGATCGAAAAAGGTGGCCCCCAGAAAAGACATGGGGGTAATCAAAAAGTTGGTGAGCACTCCCACACTCTCCAGGCTGGGCACCTTCAACCCGGCAATCACTCCAATGCCGGCAAAAACGGCACAATTGAGCAGCAGAATCAACAGCGATAGAGGGTGGAGAAGGCCCCAAGCGCCGGTGCCCAGCACCCCCACCGCCAAGACGCCCAGGGCTGTCAGCAGGCCGCGGGCAATGCCCGCCAGTACCTTGCCCAGATGTAAGGACAGCGGGTGAACCGGCAGGAGCAACAGTTCTTCAAAGCTTTTGGTGAAGAGCCGGGATCCACAGATGGAGAAGGTGGTGCCGGCAAAGCTGATGGTCATGGCGGAAAGGGCCACCATCCCCGGCAAAATAAAGCGCAGGTAGGAGCCTGCCGCCGTGGATCCCACCACATCGGCCAGAGCCTCTGAACGCAGGGATCCCCCCAAGCCCACCCCAAAGGCGACAATGTAGATGAGGGGGGCCACCAGACCTGAGGCCACCACCTGCCAAACTCGCCCCCGCAGATCCAGCCAGTCCCGCCAGAAGATGGTTAAACTGTCTTCCCAAATTTGCTGATAGGGTAGGGTCAGGGCACGGTTCACCATACGTTTTCCTCGCCGTTCACGGGTTTTGGGCTTGCCGTCTTGTGTCCGATTTTCTGCCACCACTCCGGTTGGGCACCGTTGGCTAATAGCCGTAGTAGTTGGAACGCCACCAAGCCACCGGCAGCGCCAACGCCTTGCTTAGGGTGGATACGTAGGCGCGAGTGCGAAAAACCTGGTAGTGGTTGCGCTCGATGGCGTTGAGGATCTGCCGGTAGAGCATCAGAGAAGCGGCCACCGGCCAGCGGGAGTCGGGTTGCAGGGTGGGGATCCCCCGTTCGGCCTGGGCGTAGAGCTGTCTGGCCCGTTGGATCTCGTAGTCCATTAGAGCCATCCAGCGCTCGTCGATAACATAGTCAAACAAATCCCGCTCAGAGTAGTTGAAGCGGCGCAGATCTTCGAGGGGGATGTAGATCCGTCCGCGGCGGGCATCTTCCCCCACATCCCGCAAAATGTTGGTGAGCTGCATGGCGATCCCCAAGGCCACCGCCTCTTCGCGGCCATCCCGGCCCGGCACAAATCCCATGATCTCCGAGCACATCAGGCCCACCACCCCGGCCACGCGGTAGCAGTAGACGCGCAGATCTTCCCAGGTGGCGTAGCGCCGCGTATCCAAGTCCATGCTCTGCCCCAGCAACATCTCGCGAAACGGCTCGATGGAGAGGCGGTAGGCGCGGATGGTGTGGATAAGGGCCAGGTCGGTGGCAACCTGAGGCTCACCCCCCTGGAACAGGGACTCCAGATGGGATCCCCACTGCTCCAACTTGCTGCGGGTGACCTCCACCTCTGCCTGGCTGGCCTCTAGCCCATCCAACAACTCGTCCGTTTGCCGCAGCCAAGCATAGATCGCCCAGATGGCCCGCCGTTTGGGTCGGGGCAAGAGCAGGGATCCCAAGTAAAATGTCTTGGCGTGCTTGGCCGTGATCTGGCGACAGAGGGCAAAAGATTGCTCAAGCGGACTCATCTGGCTGATCTCCAGGGGCGCAGGGCCAGGATAGAGAAGGAAGGGAAACGGCGAGGGCACATATCAACACTACGGGAAAGCGGACGCCGTGGATAGCCCAGAAGAGGTTATGGGGGAAGGGATTCAAAGGATCTTATTAAAGAGGCCGACGGCGGAGAGCTAGGTTGTGTTGATCTTTCATTTGAGCCAAAAGAGAGCACTGACGAGATAGAGAAAACTCAAGAAGTTCCTGGCCA
>NZ_JANSIF010000046.1:0-27044 GCF_047461935.1 Synechococcus sp. R55.4
ATACCGCCTTCCTGTTTGGACTCCGTCCCGCTGACGCGAACAGAGATAGGCAGGATGCGATCGCTTCTTTCCTGAACCATGTTCAGGAGAGTTCAGCGTGAATGTATCAGGTACGGCTTGGGCCTATCGCCAGGGATCCCTGATCTGCCTTGATAGGGCTGTGGGCTGCTTCATTGCCTTGGCCCCTGCCGACTCCTAAACTAGCAGTGAAGCCGACTCAAGGAGGGAAGCATCCTGAGCCCCCAGTTTTGCTTGAAATCATTGGTCAAGTGCTTCAGAAGCAGCATAGACAGCCCAAAGGAGCAGCAGGCCGCGGAAAATAGGCTCCAGCCTTTGGCGAGGGCGGAGGTTCTGAGCATGCCAGCAGTGCAGAGCACTGCCCCCTTGGTGGAGCTGCGCCAAGTTTCCAAGCGCTTCGGCTCGACGGTGGTGCTTGACCACGTGGATCTGAAGGTGTACCGGGGTGAGGCCCTGGGCCTGGTGGGGCCTTCGGGCACCGGGAAATCGACGCTGCTGCGCATCATCGCCGGCCTAACGGAGCCAGACGCTGGAGAAGTGCTCTGGTGCGGGATCCCGCTCCCGGAGATTCAAGCCCATCATGCAACTCCCCCTTTGCGAGTAGGGATGGTGTTTCAGCAGGCCGCCCTCTTCGACTCCCTGACGGTGGAAGAAAACGTGGGGTTTTTGCTCTACGAGCACTCGCAGTTGCCCCGCTCCCGCATTCGGGAATTGGTGGCCGCCAAGCTGGAGGCGGTGGGACTGGCGGGCAAAGAGCACAACCTGCCAGAAGAACTCTCGGGGGGGATGCGCAAACGGGCCAGCTTCGCCCGCGCCATTATGGAGGATCCTTCTCTGCCCCAGGATGAGCCCCAATTGCTGCTGTACGACGAGCCCACAGCGGGCTTGGATCCCATTGCCTCCACGGTAATTGAAGATCTCATCCGGGAGCTGCAGCAGGTGAAAAAAGCCTGTGAGAGCTACATTGTGGTGACCCACCAGCACAGCACCATTTACCGCGCCACCGACCGCATTGTCCTGTTGGCTCAGGGGCGGGTGCAGTGGGAGGGATCCGTGCAGCAGATTGAAACGTGCGATAACCCCTTTGTGCGGCAGTTTTTCAGCGGTAGCGTAGAAGGGCCGATTCAAGTGGCGGGGCAGGTGTGATGCGTTCGCGAGCAGTGCGAGAAGGGGCAGTGGGCCTGTTGATCCTGGCGGGGGCGCTGGGCTTTGCCGGCCTGTTTTTGTGGATCTACAACCTGCGCTTCGGCAGTCGCGGCTTTCAATTTACCGTCACCTATACCAACGTGGCCGGGCTGGCCGAGGGATCCAGCGTGCGGCTGCGGGGGGTAACCGTAGGTCGGGTGGAGCGTATCACGCCTCAACCCAATCAAGTGGAGGTGCAGGTGGCCATTGACCAGCCTTTGGCTATTCCCCGCAACGCCCTGTTTGTAACCAAACAGACGGGGTTGGTGGGGGAAACGGTGATGGACATCCTGCCCCAGGGGAGGGGTCAGGCGGCAACGGGATCCCCTCTGGCAGCGGATTGCGACAGCAGTCAAATCATCTGCGATGGGGATGTGGTGGAGGGCAAACCTGGAGTGGATTTTGGCCAGTTATTGATCCGGCTGGATCAGTTGCTCACACGGATCAACGACGATGAGCTCTTCGACACCCTTAACGCCACCCTAGAAGGGCTCACCCGCGTTGCCAATAGCGTGGCCGATCTCTCAGAAACCGTGGAAGAGCAGGTAGCGGCTATTCGCACCGAAGATCTGGACTTGTTGCAATTCACCACGGCTGCCACGGCCATCCAAGACGCGGCTGGGGCTGTGAGGGGAACTGCCCGCAGTTTGCAAGCGGCTGCCGATCAATTCACCGCCCTGGTGGATCAAAACCGCACTTCCCTTAACGCCGTCCTGGAGAACATTCAGCAGGTGAGCGCCGATCTCCAGGCCATGTCGAGCGCGGTGCGCCCGCTGGTTACCGATCCGCAACTCCAGGCCGATGTGCGCCAGATCCTGGCCGAGGTGCGAGCGGCTGCGGAGAACGTGGCCCAAGCTACCGAAGATCTGCAGCAGATTGCCGCCAGCCTCAACGATCCGGGCACTTTAGCTACTCTGCGCCAAACCCTCGATTCCGCCCGCATCACCTTTCAGAATATGCAAAAAATTACCGCCGACATCGACGAGCTGACCGGGGATCCCCAGTTTCGCCGCGGCATTCGAGAGTTGGTATTGGGGCTGAGCAACTTGGTCTCCAGCGTCCCTGGGGAAGATGGGATCCAGCCCGCGGTGGCCGAAGGGTATCACTTTCGTTTTGCGCCCGTCTCTTTTGCCCAGGGGATTGTCTCTGGATCCCAAGGATGGCAGCCGCAGACTTCCCCATAAATTGGCAACCCGCTGAGGTGAACAACGTCGGCCAAAGCCGTTGAAGGGATCCCGAAGCTGGGGTAGGCTTTGCGGATAAGGTGTTGCCTGTATTGCTACGCAACGCTGATGCGACTGAGGTTGAGGTGTGAGGAATGTGTGGCATTGTCGGCTACGTGGGTTTTCAGTGGGCTGCCCCCATCCTGTTGGAGGGCCTGCGCACCTTGGAGTATCGGGGCTATGATTCTGCCGGCATTGCCACAGTGGATCCCGAAGAGGGATTGAGGATTGTTCGCGCCACCGGCAAGCTGCACAACCTGCTGGTGAAGCTCACCGCCAACATGCCCACCGCCAAGGTAGGGATCGGACATACCCGCTGGGCCACCCACGGCGGCGTGACCGAAGAAAATGCTCACCCCCACTGCGACGAGCGCGGGCGCATTGTGGTGATCCAAAACGGCATTGTGGAAAACTACCTGGAGCTGAAGGAGCGCCTCTTGGAGCGGGGGATCCCATTCCGCTCCCAAACCGATACGGAAGTGATCGCCCAACTGCTCGGCCTCTATACAGAAGAGCTGGGCTCCTTTGAGGCGGCCTTTGGCCAGGTCATGGGGCAACTGCGGGGAGGAAACGCCGTAGTGGCTCTGGATCGGGAGGCGCCGGATCGGCTGATCGCAGCCCGTTTGGGCAATGCCGGAGCCGTGGTGGTGGGAGAGGGAGAAGGGGAAAACTTCGTCGCCTCCGATCTGCCTGCCATTGTCCGCCATACCCGCAAGGTGGTGTTCTTAGAAGATGGGGAAATGGCGGTTCTCACGGAGTCTCAAGTGCGCTACTTGCGCATTACCGGCGAGGAGCTGCGCAAATCCAGCATCACCGTGGCCTGGGATCCCGTCTCAGCCGCCAAGGGAGGCTACAAGCACTTCATGCAGAAGGAGATCTTTGAGCAGCCCCGCACCACCACCGATACGCTGCGGGGGCGGGTGGATCTGGAACAGGGCCGGGTGACGCTGGAGGGGCTAGCGCTTTCTGAGGGGCAACTGGCCCACATCGAGCACATCCACGCTGTAGCCTGTGGTACTGCCTGGCACGCCTGCTGGGTGCTCAAGTACTTCATCGAGAGCTTGGCCCGTACCCCTGTAGAGGTGGACTATGCCTCTGAGTTTCGCTACCGCCAGCCGGTGTTGCGCCCCAACCACCTGTTGCTGGCCTTAACCCAGTCGGGAGAAACCGTCGATACGCTGGCAGCCATGAGCGAGGCCCGCACCCAAGGGATCCCGACCCTGGCGATTGTCAACGCCATCGGATCCCAGGCCAGCCGCCTGGCGGATGCTGGAGTCCTCTACATCCATGCCGGGCCGGAGATTGCCGTGGCTTCCACCAAAGTGTTTACCGGCATGTTGGTGGCAGGGTACTTGCTGGCCTTGCAACTGGCCCAGGCCAAAGGGATCCTCAGCCCGGCCCAGATCCAAGCCCACCTGCAAGCCTTGATTGAGCTGCCGGGCAAGATCAGCCTGATGCTGAAGGACGCCGCCCTCTACGACCAACTGGCGGAGCAGTACCATCATGTTGCCAACATGCTCTATCTGGGCCGCTGGGTTAACGCCCCGATTGCCCTGGAAGGAGCTTTGAAGATGAAAGAGGTGAGCTATATCCACGCCGAAGGCTACCCGGCAGGGGAGATGAAGCATGGCCCTATTGCCCTCATCGACGAGCGGGTGCCGGTGGTGTGCATTGCCACCCGGGATCCCGTCTACGAAAAAATGCTCTCCAACATCGAACAGGTGCGGGCGCGGGGGGGACGGGTGATCGCCCTCATCAACCCCGAAGACACCCAGGTGCGGGAGAAAGCCGACCACATCATCGAGGTGCCCAGCACAACACCCCTGTTGTCGGCGGTTCTGAACGTGATCCCCCTGCAGTTGTTCGCCTACGCCATGGCTTTGCGCCGCGGAGCCGATGTGGATCAGCCGCGCAACTTGGCTAAGTCGGTAACAGTGGAGTAACGGCTGTCGCTCTTGCCACCGCCGGCCCCTGGTTTTTGCAAAATCGGGCAGATCACCTCTTTTTCATCAGCAGCCGCAGGGGGGATCTGCCAATCGGAGAGGAGACCTTGAATTTGGCTTTTCAGCGCTTGCAGATCGGCAATTCGCTGTTCAATCTCCTGCAGCTTGCCTTGCAGATGCTGGCGAATTTCTGGACAAGGCTGCTCCCCTCGGTCGTGGACATCCAGGATTTGGCGGATTTCTTCTAAGCTCAGGCCCAGGCTCTGGCAGCGGCGGATAAAGGCCAGACGAACCAAAACCGAAGGGTCGAACAGCCGATAGCTGGACTCCGCCCGTTCCACCGTTGGCTTCAGCAGGCCTATCGATTCGTAGTAGCGCACCGTGCGTACAGGCAAGCCGGCTGCTAGAGCCACCTGGCCGATCTTCAGGCTAGCAGACAAGTCCTGGACAGCAGCAGGATTCAACATGCCTTCAACTGGATCTTTTGTGGATTCCTCCAGCCTAACAAAGCCAATCTCGGAAGATGGAGAATGGCCATCTGGCTGCGCCTCACCTCCCCCTCTTCCCTGCAGCTTGGGCTATATCTGGAGATCCTGCATCGGGACAGAGTCAGCTTCAAGAGATCCCTCAGGTCTTACTGCCCATCTCGGCAGCTTGGATCAAGGCCCTGGCCCGCTGTTGATCCAACTTGGCCTGCAAGCGCTCTTGCTTGTCGCTGCTGGTATTCAAAACTTTGCTGGCTTCATCCAAGAGGGCCTGAGCCGCCGCCTTATCCACTGTTTCGCCCCGCTCGGCTCGGTTAACCAGGACGGTTACCTCGTTGTTTTCGACTTCTGCAAATCCGCCCATGACCGCAATGGCCGACCACTTTCCATCGGCTTTGACCCGCATAACGCCATTGCCGATAGCAGTTAAGAGGGGGGCGTGCCCGGTGAGAATGCCCAATTGGCCCGAAGTGGCAGGGAGGATCACTTCCTCGCTGGGGGCATCCCAAACCGTGCGGTCGGGGGTAATCACACGAACCATCAGCGTCACGACAGATCTCCTGAAAGCTTGAGCACTTTCGCGTCGACGGTGCGGAGCACCCTGGTTTCGATCCTAGCGGATTAGGATCCCTGCAGCTTTGCCTGGTTCCCCTTTTGTCTTTATTCTCTCGGGGCAGCCACACTTAACCTGGACATAACCTTGCCTTTACTTCAGACTGGGAGGCAAGCGCTAAGGTGTTGTCGGGAACACTTATCTCATGCCCCAACCTCAGCATTGACGGCCAGCCCATTGCTGTTGGTTTGCAAGGGGGAGCCCAACGACTGGTGCGCCCAGTTTTCTTAGCGGAGCCAGCCTATGCCTGAAGCGATGCCTAGCCATTTTGCTGCCGGCCTGTCCACACGGGAGCGCCAACTGCTGGAAGACCTCTACCGCAGCCGCAGTTTATCCCCCTACACTCCCGGCCAGGTTATCCCTTTGTTTCCTGATGAATGGGTGATCGTCTGTCGGGGGGTGGTGCAGTTGACCACCCTCTATCCCAACGGTGGTGAGGCGCTGTTGGGGTTTGCCGGCCCTTCCATGCCCCTGGGATCCCCGCTGACGATGTTGGATCCCTACCAAGCCACGGCTTTGACGGCAGTTGATGTGCTGCGGCTGCCGGCAGCAGAAGTGGAAGCCTCAGAGATCCTGAGTCAAGGGCTGCTCAAGCAGGTGGTGCGTCGGCTGCGCCAAACCGAAGCATTGCTCGCCTTGGCCGGACGGCGGCGGGTGGAGGATCGGCTGCGCCAGTTGCTCTCCCTTTTGGCTGGGGAGCTGGGATCCCCAGTTGCGACAGGGGTTCGCATTCAGGTGCGCCTTACCCACCAGGACTTGGCCAATGCCATCGGCACCACCCGGGTCACCATTACCCGTCTCCTGAACCGTTTTCGCCAGCAGGGCTGGATTGCGGTGGACAAAAACCGTCACCTTGTTATCAAACTCGCCCCCGCTCCGTGAAGCTAGTAGAAAGCCAGTAGAAGCTGAATAAGATCTGCTTCTAGGGCATGGCTAAAAGCTGGCAGTTTTTTGTTCGGAGTTGTAGTCGTTGCAGGTTAGAGTGAGATGCCTGGGCCATTGAGAAAAGACTTTGGCCGCGTGCATTATTGCTCCGCAACGCTGACGCGACCAATGTTTTGGGTGTGGGTGTAGTGCCCTAGTTTGAATCGAAATCAAGGTTTATCCCTAGTTCTTCGACTGGAATCTTCATCAGTGGCAGCCTCAAGCATGGCCTTGTAACTGTTGGATGAGCCAGCTAGCAGCAGCAGTGTTGGTTTGGGTGGCAAGTCGTTCCAGGGCTTGTTCAAGAAGAGCTATTTCTAAGCCTGTCAGCATTTCTAAGCCTGTCAGCACCTGTGACTGGGAGATTGCCCTATAACGCCCCCCCTCAGCTAGCCCAAAGGCAAAGACGCGGCGCCCTTTGACGTCTATCACCCAATACTCGGGAATACCCAAGCTGGCGTAAAGTTGCTTTTGCTCATCCAGGTCAATGCTGAGGGTAGTATCGGCAATTTCGCCCACCAAGTCAGGCGCTCGTTGGTAGCGCAGATCAATCCGCCGCGGTTCACCGGACTGGTACTTGGGGATGTTATCGCCTTTGTAGAGCACCAGATCGGGGGCACAAGCATGGGTCTCGGGGCGTTCGATCAGACAGCGACCATAAGACTGCAAGGGGACATCGGGGTGGAGAAAGGTCCATGCGAAAAAAATTGCCGTCATGAAATCGCTGACGGAGGCATGCTCTGGCCCTTCTTTGCCCATGTTGACCCACAACCAGCCCTGATAAAAGGAAAGTTTCTGCCAATCCACAGCGGGATGGTCGCGGATAGCCACGTAGTCCTGCCAGGTGGCGCTGTGGCGCTCGAGGATAGGGGGGGTTGAGGTTTTTAGGGAGATGACAGTCATATCAATCTTGGTTCTTAAGCCCGGCTTTGCAACTGTTGGAGGAGCCAGTTGGCAGCAGCGGTGTTGGTCTCCTCGGCCAGCCGCTCCAGGGCTTGCTCGAGAAGGTCTATCTTCAGACCTGAGAGCACCTGTGACTGGGCAATGGCCCGATACTGGCCCCCCTCAGCTAGCCCAAAGGCAAAGACGCGGCGCCCTTTGACGTCTATCACCCAATACTCGGGAATACCCAAGCTGGCGTAAAGTTGCTTTTGCTCATCCAGATCAATGCTGAGGGTAGTATCGGCAATTTCGCCCACCAAGTCAGGCGCCCGTTGGTAGCGCAGATCAATCCGCCGCGGTTCACCGGGCTGGTACTTGGGGATGTTATCGCCTTTGTAGAGCACCAGATCGGGGGCGCAGGCATGGGTCTCGGGGCGTTCGATCAGACAGCGACCACAAGACTGCAAGGGGACATCGGGGTGGAGAAAGGCCCAAAAACCAAAGACGATGGTGATGAAATCGCTGACGGAGGCATGCTCTGGCCCTTCTTTGCCCATGTTGACCCACAACCAGCCCTGATAAAAGGAAAGTTTCTGCCAATCCACAGCGGGATGGTCGCGGATGGCCACGTAGTCTTGCCAGGTGGCGCTGTGGCGCTCAAGGATGGGTTGGGTGGCCGGTTTTAAGGAAAGGGTCATTGGTCGCACTGGCGAAGCGTAGCTCTATCACCCCTTAGCAAAAATGAGATGGGGGAGTTCATCTCTTCTCTTCAATCCTAATGGTTTCAATGGCCAGCCAGTTTTGGCGAAAGCCTTTCACAAAGCAGGCCGTAGGTCTATAGGGCAATGAACCACAGACCTTTGCCTGGATCCCTAGACCAGCAGCGGGGCTTTGCGCCAAGCCTTGGGCTGCTGGAACCGGTGCAGATCTCGGATCAGCTGCACCCAGCCGTCAGACATGGACTCCACCAAAACTTTGCCTTTCTCCGGCGTGGCGGCGGTGGCATCGCCCAAAACTCCGCTCTGGGTGAGATCGCGAGTTGCCCAAGCGAAAGGGATCCGCCCTTCCATGCTGAGCAGGCTGTTTTCCGGCAGATCGTGGGGATATTCGCAGACCAATCGGTCGGTTCGCACCGTGTCCGGCAAAAGGTGCATCAGCATACTGGTCTCCCCATCGCCGGCGTGAATGCCCAATTCCCGTTCTTTCTCGGTAAACAGCTCTCGTCCTTCGTGGGGAACGCGCCAGACCGACACCGGAAACAGCATGAAATCTTCATACTTCTGGTGCAGATCGCGGGCAACAATCTCCAGGACCTGTGGCTGGCCACCGTGGGAATTGAGGAACACCAGCTTGCGAAACCCAGCTCGGTAGATGCTCTCTGCCACTTCTGTCAGCACTGCCATCAGGGTTTGAGCCGAGAGGGTAATGGTGCCGGGGAAATGCCAATGCTCGTTGGCTTTGCCGTAACATTGGGTGGGCAAAACATAGGCCGGGATCTCAGGCTCCAGCTTCTCCATGGCGCGCCCAATGATCGCCGTGCCGATGCAGGCATCCACCACCAGGGGCAGGTGGGGCCCATGTTGCTCGATTGAGGCAACCGGCTGAATGATCACCACGTTCTCTTTGTCGGGCATGGCCTGGATCTCCGTCCAGGTCAGGTAGGGGAAAAAGCGGTGGGGCGGGACAAAAGTGTGCATCATGGCGGGATCCGTTCAAGTTTGATCAGAAAGCTACCTAGCACCATGCCACAAAATCGGGTTCACGAAATGCCCGCAAAGACGGGATCCCCGGCCAACCCGCCTGCCAAAGAAAAGTAAGGAGGCCATCGATTAGGATCAGTACAGTCCATATCGTCTTCAGTTAACGATTGCATGCCCCTGTTGCCTTGTTTGCCCGCCCAGTGTGACTCTGTTGAGGGCCTGCGTCTGCTGGGGCGCCCTTTGCCCGCCTCGGCGGAAGTGGGCAGCGCTCCCCCCTCACCCCGTCCCATCCTCGCCCTGCCAGGGCCGCAAGCCACCCTCTATGTGGAGCTGATTCAGGCTTCTCTCCACAATCTTGCGGCGGGATCCCCAGCATTGCTCTGGGTGCGACCTCTCTTGCTCAGGCAGGGATCCCAAGTCTTCAACCTGCGGGCCACCTCGGATTTGCTCTGGCCTGCTGCCGGCTTTGTCCCGGCCTATGCGGAGGAGGTGTTGCCCCTTTTGGAGCAGGCAAGGGATCCCGCTCCCCACGAGCTACCTGCCCGACAGCAGTTGCAGGCATTTCTGCGGCAAGTCTGGCGAGGCTAGGCTGCCCCGGAATGGCCAAGGGAGGCGGCCAACCTTTGCAAAGCCGATGCCAACATCGCTAGAGCCGCGTCAATTTCTGCCGGGGTGACGATCAAGGGGGGCACAAAGCGCACCACCTGGGATCCTGCCGGCACCAACAACAGCCCGCAGTCCATGGCTGCCTTGACCACTTCAGCCGCCGGGATGCGCACCACCAAGCCCTGAATCAGGCCCCAGCCCCGCACTTGCTCAACGAGCTGCGGAAACTGCTCCGCCAAGCGGGACAGCCCCTGACGCAGATACACCCCTGTCTGCTGGGCATTCCAAACCAAACTCTCCGACATTAGCGTGCGGCAAACCGCCAGGCCCACCGCACAAGCCAAGGGGTTGCCCCCAAAGGTGCTGGCGTGATCCCCCGGCTGAAACACGGCGCAAAAGTCTTTCGCCAACAAGGCCCCGATGGGGATCCCACCGGCCAGGCCCTTGGCCAAGGTGAACACATCCGGCTCCACCCCCAGGTTACAGTGGCCCCACAGCATACCAGTACGGCCCATGCCCACCTGCACCTCATCCAAAATCAGCAGAATGCCCCGCTCGCTGCAGATCCGGCGCAACCATTGAAAATAGGCGGGATCCCCCGGCACAACCCCCCCTTCCCCCTGCAACGGCTCCAACAGCACGGCACACACCCGCTCGCCCCAGCGCTCCAACACCGCTGCTGTGCCCTCGATGTCGTTGTAGGGAACGTAATCAAAGCCGGGCACCAGAGGGGCAAAGTCTTTTTGGTATTTGGGCTGGCCGGTGGCGGTAATGGTGGCCAGGGTGCGGCCATGGAAGCTGGCATGGGCGGTGAGGATCATCGGATCTTGGATCCCGCGCACCGTGTGGGCATACTTGCGAGCCAGCTTAATGGCTCCCTCATTGGCTTCCGCCCCTGAGTTGCAGAAAAACACCTTGTCGGCACAGGAGTGCTGGGTCAGCCATTGGGCCAGTTGCGCCTGCGGCTGGTTGTAGTAAAGGTTGGAAACATGATGCAACTGTTGCGCCTGCTCGGTGAGCGCCTGAATCCACACCGGGTGGGCATGCCCCAGAGTACAGGTAGCAATGCCGGCCACAAAATCCAGGTACTCCCGCCCCTGCTCATCCCAAACTCGACACCCCTGCCCGCGCACCAAGGTCAGGGGATAGCGCCCATAGGTGGCCATCACATGCTCGGCAAACAGCTCGGCAGTTGTCGGGGATCCCGAGGGGGCACTGGCAAGAGGCGAAGTTAGAGGAGACATGGCCGGTAAAAGATTGCTGTCGTGTTGGCGGCGCGGAGCGCTTTGGGGCTGACGCAAGCCGTGTTTCGAGTGTACCACCCTGCTTTGGAGATGATATTCTGGCGGGGCCAAAGATTCAGGGATCTCTACGAACCGATGTCGCGGCGGGGGGTAACGGTCTGGTTTACGGGATTGAGCGGGGCGGGCAAAACCACCCTGAGCTGCGGCGTGGCCCAGCAGTTGCGCGCTTGGGGGCTGCCGGTGGAAGTGCTCGATGGGGACCTGGTGCGGCAACATCTCACCAAGGGTCTGGGCTTCAGCAAAGTGGATCGGGAGGAGAACATTCGCCGCATCGGCTTTGTGGCGGAGATGCTGACTCGGCACGGGGTGATTGTGCTGGTGTCGGCTATTTCCCCTTATCGGGCGGTGCGGCAGGAGGTACGGCGATATATTGGCAGCTTCATCGAGGTCTTTGTGGATGCCCCTTTGGAGGTGTGCGAACGCCGGGATGTGAAGGGCCTCTATCGAAAGGCGCGGGCAGGCTTAATCCAGAACTTTACCGGCATCGACGATCCCTACGAGCCGCCGGAACAGCCGGAGGTGGTGTGCAAAACTGCCGAGCAAAGCATCTCCGAATGTATTGACCTGGTGATACAAAGCCTAAAAAGCAGAGGTTATGTCTAACAGGCCCACTGCTCTTACGTTGCCCGTAGAGGGTGGGCTTCCCCCCGGAGTAGCTGCAAAGAACCTAGAATTAAGAAAGGCTTACAAGCAACTCCTATGGCTTCGACATCGGTATCGGCCACTCCCATTTCGGCGCGGTGGATCTGGCGAGGGCAGTCAGTTCATTACGTCAAACAGGGTGAGCAGGGGCAGCCTCTGCTTCTGGTACACGGCTTTGGGGCCTCTACCGACCACTGGCGCAAGAACATTCCCGAATTGGCTCAACATTATCAGGTGTATGCCATTGATTTGCTGGGTTTCGGTCGCTCTGCCAAGCCCAACTGGGACTACCGCACCGAAATCTGGCGGGATCAACTGCGGGACTTTTGCCAACAGGTAATCCGTCGGCCTGTGGTGGGGATCGGCAACTCCCTGGGCGGCTATGTGGTGCTCAGTTTTGCGGCGGAGTGGCCGGAGTGGGTGCGGGGCGTGGTGCTTTTGAATGGGGCAGGTGGGTTTTCCACGCTCAAGGGATCCCCGACCGGATGGCGGCAATGGATAGGCGGATTGGTGGGCTGGGGCCTGCGCCAGCGCCTGGTGTCTTACCTGCTGTTTCAGTATTTGCGGCAGCCGCACGTGATCCGAGCCAAGCTGAAGCAGGTTTACTACGACCCGGCAGCCGTGACCGATCAGCTGGTCGAGGACATTCATCGCCCCACCCAGGATCCGGGTGCTGCCGATGTGTTTGTGGCCTTGATGCGAGGCGGCCAGAAGGGACGCTATGTAGATGAGCTGCTGCGCAGCCTGGTGCGCCCGCTGTTGTTGATCTGGGGAGAGCGGGATCCCTGGATGCGGGCGCGGGAACGCTCTAAGCTCTACCGGGCCCACTACCCTCAAGCGATGGAATACTTCCTGGAGGCTGGCCACTGCCCCCACGATGAGCGTCCAGAACAGGTCAATGCCCTGATCCACCAGTGGATCGAGACAGGAATCCCGGCCACCACTTCTCCCCCCATTTCCAAAGCTGCCCCTGCATCAGAACTCCATCCTTAGGCGGCCAGTCTAGCTTGGGTCGTCCAACGATTCCCCCTGGGGATCCCCTTCTAGGCCGATGGTGTACTTAGACCATTCTCGGTGGGAACCACTGCCGACGGCTTTGGAGATTTCAAAGTAGAGGGTGCTGTGGGGACGGCGGGGTTGGCGCAGCAGGGGCATACCGGCTTCGCGGGGGGTGCGGTTCCCTTTTTTCACGTTGCAACGCACACAGGCACTGACCACATTTTCCCAAGTATCCCCGCCGCCACGAGACCGAGGGATCACGTGATCCAGGGTGAGATCTTCGCCGAAGCAGCCGCAGTACTGACAACGATGCCCATCCCGGTAGAGGACGTTGCGGCGCGTAAGCGGGATCTCCTTGTGGGGAACGTGGACATAGTGGCGCAGACGAATGACAGTGGGCAAGGGAATGTTGCCGTACACCACTCGGCCATTGTGCTCGATTTGCTCGGCCTTGCCCTTAAGCAATAGAACGACCGCTCTGCGCCAACTGGTGATGTTGAGCGGCTCGTAGGAGGCATTCAAAACCAAAACCTTGCCCATAGTGCCGCGCACCGCTGACGGGATCCCCAACCCAAGCCGGAAGGCGCCAGCCCCCTGAAGTTATGCAAAATGTTAACACAGCTTTAGATTCAAGCAGTAGGAGTTCTGTGCTCCAGGAGATATTCCCGGCTGCTGCGAGAGCGCTACTCTGGAAAAGACCTGCCGGCAAGGGCGTGTTGATCCTGGGGCATTACGTGGGGTTTCCCGAATAGGCTGAACTTTATTGAGGTGATGAAGCTGGAACTGAAATCTTCAACTCAACGGCAGGATCTGCCCCAAAAGAGAAACCCAGGCGAGGGATCCCGCTGGCTGATGGGTTTGGCCATCCTGCTGCTCTGTCTGGGATCCCCCAACCGCTGGTGGCACTGGTTTCCGGGAGCGCTGCTGGGCTTAGCCCTGCTGTTTGGCCTGTGCGAGCAACGGCAAGGGTGGGCGCGGTGGCGTTTGGCCTATGGCCTCTGGTTTTGGGTTTGCCTGTATGCCTTCTGGGTGGATCCCTTCTCGGTTAAGGTGTTGAGCGCCTGGGAGATCCTGGGGGGCGTGGTGGTGGCTCCCCTGATCCCCCTCTTTTTCACCACTGCTACGCTCCTGAGTTTGCAACTGAGTCGTCCCCTGCCGGTTTGGGCACGTCCGCTGGGTTTGGCCACGGTCTGGACGGGCTTGGATGGGCTGTTGGGCTTGCTCTGGTGGCCCATCCCTTTCCACTGGGGATCCCTGTTGTTCGACTGGCCCCTCGGGATCCAAGTAGCCGATGTTACGGGGATCTGGGGGGTTACCTTCTATGCCGTGTTCGTCAATGGGGTTCTTTGGCAGATGGCCAGGCAGATTTCTAGCCGGTGGCAGACGGCTAGGGGATCCCTGAGAAACGCTTTGGGTGAGATGCTCAAGAACAGAGATTTCTGGAGTACGCTTGCCTGCGGCCTGGGGTTGACGGGGCTGGTCTTGGCTTATGGAAGCGTGCGCCTGGCTTACTTCGATGCCTTGGCCGTCGAAAACAGGGATCCCGGCTTTCGGGTGGGGGCAGTGCAGCAGGTGGCTTGGCTGGAAGCCGATCGCAGTTGGGACTACCGCATGGAGCGCTACCGGGAGCTGCATCAGCTTTCTGCCCAGGGGGTGGCTGCTGGGGCACAGTTGGTGGTTTGGCCGGAGGGGGCGCTGCGGGCACGGCTGCTGAATACTGGCCTGGAACCCTACGTGATCGAGCCGATGCAAGCGATTCTGCCACCGGAAGGCGCTTTGATTACGGGGGCAACAGAGCCGGATCCCCGCACAGCCCATTTGCCGGAGCCAGAGCAGCGATTTTTTAACACGGCCCTGTTGTTTGACGCCCGGGGCAACTTACTGGATGGGTTTGGCAAGCAGTGGATCTTTCCCTATTTCGAGTCGGGGCGCTACGTGCCTTCACCCGATGGCTATCGGCCTCTGGACGGAGGGGAGCTTTTCGGGCCTTTGGGGGTGATGATCTGCTTGGAGAGCGTCTTGCCTGCGCCCAGCCGAACTTTAACCCGTCGCGGCGCCGAGTCTTTGATCGTGATTTCGGATGATAGCTGGTTTGGTAATAGCCACTGGCCGATGTTGCATGGCCAGCTCTCGGTTTTCCGGGCTGTGGAAAATCGGCGGGGCGTGGTGTTTGTCAATAACACAGGCGGCAATCTGGTGGTGGATCCCTCAGGTCGGCTCCAGCAGGTTGGCCCCATCTTTCAGCGGGGGGTGATTACGGGAGAAGTGAAGCGGCGTTCTGAGACAACTTTCTACAATCGCGCGGGGGATTGGCTGGCGTGGCTGACGTTGGGGCTATCTTTGGGGCTATGGCGCTGGGGATCCCGAGCAAGGCAAGGATGAGTTAGAATCGATAGGCCCACCGGTGGGTCTGCGGATTCTCCTATCCAGTCCTCACTTCAAAGCCCTGCTGATGTAGCTCAGTTGGTAGAGCAGCTCACTCGTAATGAGCAGGTCGTCGGTTCGAGTCCGATCATCAGCTTTCTGGAGTTGAACACCTCAGAGTCCCTTTGGGAGAAGAGTTGGGGGTGGTCGCGGAAGCGGCGCGGAGCGTTTGGGCAGCAGCGATCATTCTTTCGAATTGCAGTGAAACCTTGGAACGGCTACAGTTGTGGAGGGCACCAGAAAAGATTTCGGGTAGAGACCCCCAAAGAATGGAGAATATCTCTCATTACCCCTGTGCAGTACTTCCAATGCTCAGGATCTGCACACATGCGATCGGGATTTAACTCCATCTCATAATGGATAACATTGGGGATCCCGGCAAACTCATCAGAAGACTGAGGAGAAACAATCAGCAACAGAAAAGGTTTGCCCCTGCGCTTAGCCGCCAGCTTATCCATTAAGTCAACAACGGCCTCTCGCCGGCAACCCCCTGTTCGCACAAACAAGACTTTATCGGCTTTTTCCAAAACATACATAAAACGCTTGGCGCGAGCAGTGTAGCGAGTTCGCATTCGCTCATGGATGGGATCCATATTCTGAAGTGGATCTTCCCCCTCTTCCACTTCATGGCCAAAAGAGAGGCCCGTCCACTTGCTGTGGTAAATTCGCCTATCTTCAGGGCTGTAGTGTAAATATTGCGGATCCCACATGCCCTGAAACTCGTTGTGGATCATATCGGCCACATCGGCCAAATTGCTGGTGCGTGTCAAATCAAAAGGAAAGGCAGGCCCGTCATATTCCAACTTGTAGAGCAGCATTCGCACCGCGCAGCGATCCCCTAACGGCACAATGGCAACACGATGAATATCCGATAATTTGCAGGTGTATTCCAGCAGCATGACCGATTCGGGAGCAGCCTTTACCCGGCTTTCGAGGCCGCCTTCCCCGATCATCAAGGTGCGGAAGAGAGCTTCCCGGTGGCTCGGATCTTCGTAAACACCCATCGGCATGGCTTTGAGAGCAGCCCGCACTTCCTTCCACATGGGGTGGATGTTGTACTCGTGATTGCTCTGGTTGATCACGCACAGGCGAGGCATGGGATTAGAAGAGCCTTCTGAGGATCCACTGAGCTTGAGAAGGATCAACGATCCATCCTCGAAGATCGTTTCTACTGATTCCGAGGAAAAGAACTGAGCTATTGGGGAGAAGACCAGATCGGCATCTGCAGGAACGGAGAGGGTGGTTTGCACCGAACCATCTTCTTGTACGGAAAGGGAATATGAGGTAGCATCCCCTAGCCTTTCATCGCTTTTGCCAATATACAGACCCGGCTGTAGACCTGCTTTTTGGAAAGCGGCTTGCAAAGGTTGCCAAGTGGGCGTGATGGTGTAAGGGTAGGGAGTTATATTCACGATGCGAAATTGGTTTTTGCCTGTTTCTGCAGTCACCCAAAAACCATGCTCATCTGCAAAAACGACCCGTTCTCCAACGGGTTGAGCAAGCTTTCTACGAGCTGAACTAACTTGGCCGGGATCCAAAAGAGAGAGATCGATGGCCTCAAACATGACCTGATGACCCTTGGAATTGGGGTGAGCTGGGTCAAAAGCAAGGTCTGGTTTCCAGCGGCCCTGTCCATCTTCCAAATGAGGCAGCCAATTGAACACAGGGCATCCCCAGCTGAGCATTCTTTGCTGAGTTTCTTGCAAAAGAAGATGCTGTTCTGGGCCGTAGTTTGCATGGGGATAAACCCCTCCCAGAACTGGCAAGGCTCCAATGTCTTGAATTCGCTGAATTAGCCGCTGTAGGCCGTTTTCAAACCGCCTCTGCAGGGCGCGGCGATGCTGGGGCAAGGCCGATACCAAGCCTTCATTTCCCAAGGACAGGGCAACAATAACGACATCAGGACGTTCAGGGATCACCGCCTGCTCAAACCGCAACAGAGTTCGGCTGACATTGGCCCCCAATTGGGAGAGATTTCGCACTTGATGGCCATAGCGCTCTTGTAGAGCTTTCTGCAACAGCCAAGCCCAACCTCGCAACAGCCAAGCGCTGCACCCCAGGGCAACGGAGCTGCCCAAAATGACGACTTTTAGCCCTTGCGGATTTTCCGGTTCGACCTCAGGAATGGGATCGGCAAAATAGCCGTAAGGATAGGCAGGGATCCGGCCAAACTCTCCATCCTCGACAATCAAAACTGCCGGTAAAGGTTCTGGTTCAAGGGGCACCCAGCGATTGACAGCGGTGGATTCCCAAATCACTTCGCCACCGGCTTGCACGCGCAGATATCGGTACTCCACTCGAGGAGTTTCTTTTAAACATCCACTGTAGGGTAACAGCGGGCCGGGCGCGCCATCTGCCGGGCTCAACGGCAACTCTACCCACCACAGCGGATAGCGAGTCGGATCCGTCTGCAGCCAAATGCAATGGCAGGGATCCCAGGAGCCCAATTTTGCGCTGGATCCCACCAAGGCAATTCTCTCGCCCGGCTGGGTGATGGCACGAACCTGGAAGCGATACATAACGTTTTCCTGGCACAGGATTCAATGGGAAATTGTGGGGCTGCGCGGGCGGACTGCACTCACTCATCACCCAATCAACAGCTCAGCAGCCGGCTGAGAAGGGCAAGAGCCTGGGAGCTGATCCCATCTCTGCTGTTTTATCGGGGAAAAAGAGAGATTCTTAAATCTGGAAAGCAAAGGTTAAGAGAAGGTCTTTGACACCCAGAAATTCAGTTCAACCGGGCCAATACGGTTCTGAATAAAAACCAAGTCAATTTTCGGCTTAAAGCTAGCATATTGACTGAGGACTGTCTGTTTTCCAGAGCACTTTCAGACCCTCTCTGGGGTACAGATTTCCAACTGCCGCTGGGGCAAAATAACTTCAAAGCTGGATCCCTGGCCCAGCTTACTCTCCACCTGCACCTGACCTTGATGCTGTTGGGCAATGCTTTTGACGATCGCCAGCCCCAAACCTGACCCTGAGAGGCGACCGGGATCCCCGCTGCGAGCCGGATCTGCTCGATAAAAGCGATCGAACACATGGGGCAGAGCCTGAGGCGGGATCCCTGGCCCGGTATCTTGTACCCGCACCACCAGCTCTGGGGATCCAGAGCGCAGCCGCTGCTCCAGCCTCACCTGCACCTCTCCTTGGGGGGGAGTGTGGAGAAGGGCATTTTCGATCAAGTTGGTAAACAGGCGGGCCAATTGATCTTCATCTCCCCAAAAGCCAAAGGGATCCACCTGGGCGGGAGAAGGTTCCGTCCCGCTCTCAGGGGCAGCAATATCCAGCTGCAAGCGGATCTGCTTTTGGTTGGCCAAGCCCTGCAGCTCTTCCACCACCTGCAGCAGCAGAGCATCCAGCGCACAGCAACGGGGTTGGAAAGGCACCATACCGCTGTCGTGGCGGGCCAGAAACAGCAGGTCATCCACCAGACGACCCAGCCGTAAACACAACCGCTCCACCATCTGCCAGCGCTGCCGGGTGTCGGCATCCAATTGGGAATCCGCCAAAGCCACCTGTACCGCGGTTTGAATGCTGGCCAAGGGGCTGCGCAGCTCGTGAGAGGCGTCGGCGGTAAATTGCTTGAGCTGCTGATAAGACTGCCGGATGGGTTGCATGGCCAAACCGGAGAGCATCCAGCCGATGGCTCCCACACTCGTCAAGCCGGCCACCACCCAGAGGGAAAGATCCCGGATCAACTGTCGCGTTGGCTTGCTCACCTCAAACCAAGGATGGCTGACCCGCAGATAGCCCAGCAGCTTCCCACCGGCCACGATCGGCTCGGTGAACTGACGCAGCCAATACCCAGGAGCGATGCGGGCAGTGTGCAGGGATCCCTCGGTCAACAGGGGGGCAGGGATCCCGCCGGGCACCGTGGACCAGATGAGCGTTCCTTGAGGGCCGAACCACTCCAAGTCGATGTGATCGTCCTCTAGGGTGCTGGGATCATCCCGAAAGCTGGCCTCCAAGCTGCGGCGGGCTTGCTGCGGATCCAAGAGGCTCTCATCCACCACCAAAGACCGCTCGACAATTTCCACCACATGGCCAAGGGTATCGTCCACCCGCTCGATCAGGGTTGACTGCACGTACCAATAGAAGCTGCCGGCAAACAACAGCAGCAACACTGCCGTAACCGTTGTATACCAGAAGGCCAACCACTGCCGCGTCGCTTGGAACATGGGAGCTGCACCGCGGGGGGAGAACGGAGTGGGGCTAGCTGTGAACACGGGGGTCGGGGTGAAGGGTGGATAAGATCTCGGCTTCCACCTGGAGTAGAGTATCGAGACGCTCCTGCACCTGATCGGCAGGGAACTGATCCAAGGCCAAATCCAAATAAAGCTGCCAATGGCGCTCCTCCGCAGCCGCCAGCCACAGGTAAAACTGCCGCAACTCCAGGTCAGGCGCGTGGATCCCGAGCAGGCCCAAGCGCTCGTGGCTGCGGGCCTCAATGATGGCTGTCACCAGCAGGGTATCCAACAGATGCTCCGGCTCGGAGCGGCGCAGGTGTTGGTTCAGACGACCGGCATAGGGCGCAGCCGACAAGGGCTTGATGGGGATCCCCAACCGTTGCAGGTGGCGATGCACCCGCTCAAAATGCTGCAGCTCCTCCCGCGCCAGCGGCGAGAGGGTTTCCACCAAACGCCCATTAGCCGGGTAGCGAAACAGCAAGCTGAGGGCGTTGCCCGCTGCTTTTTTCTCACAATTGGCGTGGTCTAGCAAGACCAGATCGATGTGCCGGGTAGCCTGTTCGATCCAGTCCTCAGAGGTACGAGAAGCAAGTTCTAGAGCAAGCACAGGGTCGGTAGGAAAGGGTTAAGAGAAGTTCTAGGGACGAACAATCTCCACAGTAACCCGCCCCGTCAGCTCCGGGATCGGGGGATGACACTTGGTCAATCGGATCTTAGCTTTGCTGGCCCCTGTCTCCCGCAGCACCATTTCGGCAATCGCCTCCGCCAAGCTCTCGATCAGCACAAACTGATTGCTTTTCACCAGTTCCGCAATCCCGGCCACTGCAGAACGGTAGTCGAGGCTATCACACAGTTGGCCGCTGAGAGCAGCCGGGCGCAGATCCGCCCACAACTCGAAATCCACCTCAAACCATTGCCCCAAAGCCCGTTCCGCCTCATCAAAACCGGTATAACCGTAGTAGCGCAGGCCGGAGACGATCAGCCGATCTCGCAACTGCTCGGGGGGTCGCCGAGGGATCCGATCGGGATCCGGATAGGGCTGCTGACCGTCGCTGCTAACACTGGTGGGGATCTGTAGCTCCATCACAACCTCCCAGCTCGACCTGGAGACCCTATCCCGCAGGGCCTGGCGAAACAACGAAACCTTGGCTCGACCCTAGGAGCAGGCTGCCCCTTGTCCCCATTTCCTTTTTGATTCTTTAACAAACTCCGGGATCCCCGTCCCTCAGCGGCTGAGGGCCAACGCTCTTCCCTCTACGGTCGCCGCCATCTCCCGCAACAGATCTTCCGTCTCTTCCCAGCCGATGCAGCCATCGGTGATGGAAACCCCGTACTGGAGCGGTGCCCCCTCATGCCAGGTTTGCTTGCCCGGATAGAGGTTGCTCTCCAGCATCAGTCCCATCAAAGCCCGCTGCCCCGCCTGGTACTGCTGTAGCACCGCCCGACAGACGGATCCCTGGTTGCGGTAATTTTTGTGGGAGTTGTCATGGGAGCAGTCCACCATCACCGAGCGAGGGATCCCTTGATCCTTCATCAGCAGTGCTGCCCGCGCCACATCTTCCGGGCCGTAGTTGGTCTTGCCCCCTCCCCCCCGCAACACAATGTGTCGATCCGGGTTGCCGGTGGTTTTTACCAAAGCCGTCATGCCATCTTGGCCAATGCCCAAGAAACTGTGGGGATGGCTGGCGGAGAGGATGGCATTGAGAGCGATTTCCAGCCGTCCATCGGTGCCGTTTTTGAAGCCCACAGGCATGGAGAGACCGCTGGCCATTTCCCGGTGAGTTTGGCTTTCGATGGTTCTGGCGCCAATGGCCGCCCAGCTCACCAGATCCGCCGTGTATTGAGGGGTCACCGGATCCAGCATCTCGGTAGCACAGGCCAGGCCCAGCTCGTTGATCTGCAGGAGAATGGAACGGGCCAGTTGCAAGCCGGTGGCAATGTCGCACGAACCATCCAGGTGGGGATCGTTGATCAGGCCCTTCCAGCCCACCGTGGTGCGGGGTTTCTCAAAATACGTGCGCATAACGATCACCAGGTGCTCCCGAGTTTGGTCGGCCACCCGCTTGAGGCGATGGGCATACTCCAGAGCCGCTGCGGGATCGTGGATGGAACAGGGGCCGACGATCACCACCAAGCGATGGAGATCCCGTCCGTGGATGATGTCGCGGATGGCTTGCCGAGTGGAGAGCACCACTTGCGCTGCCGTTTCCGTAAGGGGCAGCTTGGCCTTGACAGCAGCAGGGGCAATCAAGGGAGTCACCTCTTGGATGTTGCAATTGTCGGTTTGGGGGGGCATGGAACTGTCCTTAGTGTGCAAGTGGGTGGATGGGGTCGTCGAGCCATCAAAAAAGCCCTGGCGCTGGGCTCAGGGCTTCAGGACTGACTCGGGTAAACCTAGGTCTTTAGTTTACGCGCCACCCTTCCGCCCTGGTCGTTGCCAGGGAAAGGTAAAGTAGCCAAAAAAGGAAGCGCGCCAGACCATGCGGAGAGCAAACTTAAAACCTGTACGAGATAACTATACCCGAAAAAACCTCGTTTGACACCTCAGGGATCCGGTTTCCTGGCGGAGAGACCAGCGGGAAGTCTTAAGCCGACCGAGCCGCCGGCTTGGCAATCCAGTAGCCGCAGGGGTGTTCTCCCTGCACCTGCCAGGTGATGCGCTCTACTCGGCAATCGGGCAAGGCGGCAGCAAACATCTCCAGCTCGTGGCCGCAGACGCTGGGAAAGGTGTGGGCAATCTGGGCAATGGCGCAATTGTGCTCAACCAACACATACTGCTCGACGTAATACTCGGATCCCTCTGCTGCCATCGGCACAGTCAGGTCGGCAGGATAGGGGTAGTACTCCGCCATGTAACCCTCTGCCTGGCGCAACTGCACCAAACGCTCCAGCCGCTCCCGCAGGGATCCGGATCCCAGCTGGGCCTGATACTCCCGGGCTTTGCGCTGCCACTGGTGGTGGAGAAGGGATCCCATCTGCTCGGATCCCAGAGTTTCGGCCAGGGTGTTGAGCAGACCAAGGGCAAACTCATCGTAGCTGGCGGGAAATTGCTCTTCTCCCAAGGGACTGAGCTGATAGAGATGCTGGGGGCGGCCTAGGCCATTGGGTTGAGCGATATGTTGGATCAACCCCTCTGCCTCCAGATCCTTGAGGTGGCGGCGGATGGCCTGGGGAGAAATGCGCAGGTGCTCTGCCAGCGTTTGGGCGTTGGCCTGCCCCGCCTTGCGCAGGTAGACCAAGATGGCCTGCTTACTCGAAGCGGGTTGAGCGACCTGCCCGGTGATCTTGCGCGTGCTGTCCACCCTCGCCCTCCTGGTTAGACTGGGTTAATCGGCTGCCGCTGCCAGCACAGCTCTCTGCTATTTTGACAACGGGATCATTGCTAAAGTAACCTGAGGATCAGTTAAACAACAACTCTGTTGTTTTATTTGGCCATCTAGCTTGGTCGCGTTTCTACCCTGTCACTCTCTGAGAGCCATCCATGTCTACAAGTGTCCGCGCCCTGGTCAACCAGCCCTACAAGTACGGCTTTGTAACCGACATCCCCTCTGAGTCGATTGGCAAAGGCTTGAACGAAGAGGTGATTCGGCAGATCTGGGCCAAGAAAGGGGAGCCGGACTTTATGCTAGAGTTCCGGCTGCGGGCCTACCGCCAGTGGCTGAAGATGAGCGAGCCCACCTGGCCCAACGTCAGCTACCCGCCCATTGACTACCAAAACATTGTCTACTACTCGGCCCCCAAGGTGCAGCCCAAGAAAAAGAGCCTGGACGAAGTGGATCCGGTGCTGTTGGAGACCTTCGAGAAATTGGGGATCCCCTTGTCTGAACAGAAGCGGCTGGCCAATGTGGCGGTGGATGCCATCTTCGACAGCGTTTCGGTAGCCACCACCTTCCGGGAAAAGCTGGCCAAGGAAGGCGTGATTTTCTGCTCCATGTCAGAGGCGCTGCGGGAGTATCCGGAGCTGGTGCGCAAGTACTTGGGCAGTGTGGTTCCCATTGCCGATAACTACTACGCGGCGCTGAACTCGGCGGTGTTTAGCGATGGCTCCTTTGTCTATGTGCCCAAAGGGGTGCGCTGCCCGATGGAGCTCTCCACCTATTTCCGCATCAACAACGGCGAATCGGGCCAGTTTGAGCGCACCCTGATCATTGCCGACGAGGGATCCTACGTCAGCTACTTGGAAGGGTGTACTGCCCCCATGTTCGACACCAACCAACTGCATGCGGCGGTGGTGGAGCTGATCGCCCTAGACAATGCCGAGATCAAGTACTCGACGGTACAGAACTGGTATGCCGGCGACGAAAACGGCAAAGGGGGCATTTATAACTTTGTAACCAAGCGCGGCCTGTGTCAGGGGGCAAACTCCAAGATCTCCTGGACGCAAGTGGAGACCGGCTCCGCCATCACCTGGAAGTACCCCAGCTGTGTGCTGGTGGGGGAAAACTCGGTGGGCGAATTTTACTCGGTTGCCCTCACCAACCACTACCAGCAGGCCGATACCGGCACCAAGATGATTCACGTGGGCCGCAACACCCGCAGCAAAATTATCTCCAAAGGGATCTCGGCTGGGCACTCCAAAAACAGCTACCGCGGCCTGGTCAAAATCGGGCCGAAAGCGGAAGGTGCCCGCAACTTTTCCCAGTGCGATTCCATGTTGATTGGGGATCAGTGCAGCGCCAACACCTTCCCCTATATTGAGGTGCAAAACAACACCACCAAAGTGGAGCACGAAGCTTCCACCTCCAAGATTGGAGAGGAGCAATTGTTCTATTTCCAGTCGCGCGGGATCGGCATGGAAGATGCCGTGTCCATGATCATCAGCGGCTTCTGCCGAGAGGTGTTCAACCAATTGCCGATGGAGTTTGCCGTAGAAGCCGATCGGTTGCTGAGCCTGAAGTTAGAGGGATCCGTCGGCTAGGGGATTGTTCCCGACGTGAAGCTGAGCAAGTGGGCGAGGCCGCTGACACGCTGTGGGAGCAGGCGCTGCCATTTTCAGGAGAAGGGTAAGGGGTTAGGTAACTCCCAAGGCAGAGGGCTGTGATCCCCTGAAGCCAGAGGCGGCCCAAGGGCTTGGCGACGTTGCAAACAGCGCATGGATGCAGGGGGGGAGAGGGGATAATCAAGGAGTTTTGAACCGTAAGGCTAGGCAGGAGAAGTTCCCCATGAGGGCATTTCTGGAGGAGTTCAAAAAGTTCATCAGCCGGGGCAATGCCTTAGATTTGGCTGTTGGCGTTGTTATTGGAGGTGCTTTTGGGAAGATTGTGACTTCTTTTGTAGCAGATCTGTTTACTCCAGTTTTAGGCTTGATGATTGGTGGAGTGAGCTTCCAGAACTTGGTCTGGAAAATCGGTGGAAGTCCTGAAGACCCAGTTACGATTAACTACGGTAGCTTTCTGCAAGCTGTGTTTGATTTTGTGATTATCGCTTTTGCCATCTTCTTACTGGTGAAGGCGATCAACACCCTACAGCGAAAGGAGGAAGAATCTCCTCCCACATTGCCCCCACCAGAAGTGGTTTTGCTGACAGAGATCCGGGATATCCTCAATCGCCACTCCCAATAGAGCTATAGGGGATCCTTAGGCCCAAAATCCAAACCTGGTTTAGGGATCCCTTAACTTTTCAGCTCCTGCCCTTCGGTGTCAACCCTAGAGTCTAGCCATGATCCGTGAAAACAGCCCTGTCATCTTATCCGTTCGAGATCTCAGCGCCGAGATCGACGGCACCCCCATTCTCAAGGGGTTGAGCCTGGAAATTCGCGCCGGAGAAATCCACGCCATCATGGGCCCCAATGGCTCTGGAAAAAGCACTTTTTCCAAGATCTTAGCCGGCCACCCTGACTACAGGGTGACGGGGGGCGAGATCCTCTACCTGGGAAAAAATCTCTTGGAGATGGAGCCAGAAGAGAGGGCTTGGGCAGGGATCTTTTTGGCATTTCAATACCCCATCGAAATCCCAGGGGTGAGCAACTTGGATTTCCTGCGCGCCGCCTACAACGCTCGCCAGAAATATCGGGATCAGCCGGAACTGGATGCTCTGGATTTTGACGACCTGGTACGGGAAAAGTTGGATATTGTCAAAATGGATCCCGTTTTTTTGGAGCGCTCTGTGAATGAGGGCTTTTCCGGCGGCGAGAAAAAGCGCAACGAGATCCTGCAAATGGCGGTGTTGGAGCCTACGCTGGCCATTTTGGACGAGACGGATTCCGGTCTGGATATCGACGCGCTGCGCATTGTGGCCCACGGCATCAACCGACTGGCCGGCCCTGAGAATGCCATGCTCTTGATCACCCACTACCAACGCTTGCTGGACTATGTAACCCCCGACCACGTGCATGTGATGGAAGGGGGGCGTATTGTCATCAGCGGGGACAAGACCTTGGCGCTGGAGCTGGAAGAACGGGGCTACGACTGGATCAAAACTCAGTTGGGCCAAGAATCAGCAGCCGCAACATCCCGGCGGGAGGAAGAGGGATGAGCGCCACCTTGCCCAAACCTTTCGCCCCAGAGAGCCGCCTATTCCTGGAGCACATCCTCGGCCAAATCCCCGAAAGGCAGGATCCCTACACCACCCTTAGGCAGCAGGCCCGCGCCCAATTGGCCGAACTGGGGATCCCGACCCCACGGGAAGAGGATTGGAAATACAGCGATCTCTCGCCACTGCTGGCCCACAAGTTTCGCCTGGCTGCCGCGGCGGATCCGGCTCTGGATGCGGCAACCCTAGAGCCCTGGCTTTGGCCGGAAGCCAGCTATAGCCGCGCCGTGTTCGTCAACGGCTACTTTGCCCCCCAGCTTTCTGATTTGAGCGGCCTGCCCACCGCTTTGCAGGTGATCCCTTTAGCCCAAGCCCCAGGGGAGTTGCTGCAAACCCTGGCCAAGACGGATGTGTTTACGGCCCTCAACACCGCTCATCTGGGAGATGGGATCCAGATTGGCCTACAGCCCGGCCAGGAAGTTCCGTCACCGCTGCACCTGCTGTTCATAACGGTGGCTCCTGAGGGAGAGGCCGTTTTGGCCCAGCCCCGCTGCCTGCTGTCTTTGCAAGCCCACAGCTCCCTCACGCTGATCGAAGATCATGTATCCCTGGGATCCGGGATCCCCTTTGGCAACGCGGTTACGGAGATCGCCCTGGCAGAGGGATCCCGCTTGCACCATGTGATCCTGCAGCGGCAGGGGTCTCAGGCTTTTCACATCAACCAGACCGCCGTGCGCCAAAGCCGCAACAGCCACTACCGCCTCCAGGCGATTCAGTGGGGATCCCGGTTTTCCCGCCACAACTTGGAGATTGCCCAGGTAGAGCCCCAGGCCCACACCCAACTGCAGGGGCTAACGCTGCTGAAGGGATCCCAGCACAGCGACACCCACTCCCGCCTGGTGCATCAGGCCCCCCACGGCAGCAGCCGCCAATTGCACAAGTGCATTGTGGACGAGACGGCCCATGCGGTCTTCAGCGGACGGATTCTGGTGAGCCGAGAGGCCCAACTGACGGACGCCGCCCAGACCAACCGCAACCTGCTCCTAGGCCCCAAAGCGCGGGTCAACACCCAGCCACAACTGGAGATCTTTGCCGACAACGTCAAGTGTGCCCACGGGGCCACCGTCAGCCAACTGGAGGCGGAAGAGATCTTTTATCTGCAAAGCCGGGGTATTCCCCAAGCTGAGGCCAGGCAACTTCTCACCTGCGCTTTTGCGGCAGAAGTTCTGGAAGGGATCCCGTTGGCTCAACTTCCCGCCCTGGTGGCCCGCCGGTTGGGATCCCATGCATTCAACCAATAGGTTTTTGCTCCCCCATTACCCTCAAGAGTGACCAGACTTGGGCGTAATGGATAGGCAGCAGTAAACTACCCGGCTCCGACCGCTAAGCGGTACGGAGCGGGCTTTCAGTAGCCCTGAGCCTGCTCTGCTCTACCAGA
>NZ_JANSIF010000047.1:0-26981 GCF_047461935.1 Synechococcus sp. R55.4
GTTTGGAAACAAACAGAATGCTATCGCTGCATAGTTGAACAGTGATGTTCAGCAGTGTTCAGCGTAAATGTATCAGAAGGATTTGAGAACGGCATGGCAACCGGCTAGAGCAAGGCTTAGAGTAGCAGTAGCCCCAAGCCTTTTGCTCAAGGAATCTGGCCATGGGATCCCAGGATCACCTCTTGCCTCCAGGAGCAGAGGAGCTGCAATCTGACCGCTCGCCCTCCTCGGAGCAAGTCCTTTTGGAGCTCACCGTTCGGGGATCCCGGCAGCAAGTCTTGCAGGGTTTGCGGGCCTGGCTGGAGCTGAGCTTGCTGACTCCAGAGCACTTTCGCTTGCTGGTGGAGCAGTATCGGCTAGAGGGGGAGGAACCAAGGTCAGCGGCAGTTTCCCCCAGCGACGAGATCCCGGCTCGTCTTGGCTCGGCCTACGTGCTCTGGATTTTGGGTTTGTTTGGCATCTGTGGCCTGCACCGTTTTTATCTGGGCCGCTGGCGGACGGGTTTGCTCTGGCTGTTGACCTTTGGGCTGCTGGGGATCGGTCAGCTCCTGGATTTGATTTGGATCCCGGGGATGGTGCGAGAAAGAAATGCTCGCCTGGCCGGATCTGGGGTTGAGGAACCTGCGGTCGAGGGGGGAGAAGAGCCCCAAGCTGCCCCTCAATCCACTCGCGCTACTCGGACGGAGTCCTTGCCCCCCCCTACCCCGGCGCTGGCTGTTTTGCTGCGGAACTTGCTGTCCGAGCTGAGCGTGGCTTGGCTGTTGCTGCTGGGCCTGTTTTTGGTGGTGGTGTCCTCGGGGGTGCTGGCGGCCAGCCACTGGGAGCAATTTTCTCCAACTGCTCAGTATGGGGTGCTCTTGGCCTATACGGCGGCTTTTGGGGTAGGTGCTGGATGGATCCAACGGCAGGAAGGGCTGCGTCTAACCGGTCAAACCTTGGAGGCTATTGCCCTGCTGCTGGTGCCGGTGAACGTGTGGGCCCTGGATGGGCTGGGGATCCTTTGGGGGATCCGCATCCTGGCGCTGGGCTTGCTGCTGGGGATCCCGTTGACGGCTGAGGGTCGGGTGCGCTCGCTGGGTTCAGGTGCCGGCTTTCGCGACAGCGGTGTGGAGCCCAATGCCTTTTACGGAACCTTGGTGAACTTTTTGGCCCTCTCTGGCTTGCACGCTTTCTGGAGCTTGGGGCCGCAGGAGCTTCGCCCTGCTTTTGTCCTGGGGATCCTGTATCTGGGGATCCTCAGCACCGTGATTTACACCTGGAGCCGCCGGTCTCGGGAATTACGGGGCTCCAAGATCTGGCTAATCGGGGCTGCCGGATCCCTGTTAATCCTACGGGGGCTGCTGTCTGGGCATGTCCAAGTGCCGCAGTTGGGGTTGGCGGTGGCCCTGTTGGGTTGGCTAGCAGCGGAATGGCCCCAGGGATCCCCGGACGTCGTAGCAGAAGGCGCTCAGGAGGGGACGCTCTCCCGCTGGTGGGAGGGGAGCTGGGTGCTGTTGGTGGTGGGCTGGCTGCTGGCTGCCATTGGCTTGGCGGAGAGCCCTTTCAGCGGCTGGCAGTTGCTGGGGATTAGCCTGCTGGGGATCCATGTCTTAATCGGGCGCTTGCGCCGACACACCCAGTCGCCCCAGCGGGACGAAGTCCTTAGGGTGCATTTGACGTTGCTGTTCTTGCTGGGCCTGGAAACTTGCTGGGCTTTTTGGCAGGTGTGGCCAGCAAGCTGGCGGCAAGAGGTTGTAGCTACAGTAACCAACTGGTTTCAGCCCCTTGATTCCCCCTGGGGATTGCTGGGGTTGGTGCTACTGCCCTACGAGGTGCTGTGGTTGGGGTTGGCGGCCCGCTGGCAGAGGAGCACTCCAGAAGCCGGCGAGACAGACTTTTCTGGGCTGGTGGAACCAACAGAGCGCTTGGTTTTGGGGCTAGGGGGATCCCTGCTGCTCTTGAGCCTTCCCTATCCGGCCATTCGCTTTTGGCACTTGCTTTTGAGCGCCGGGATCCTGGCCTGGTGGCTACAACAAAAGTCCAGATCAGGAGAAACTCCCAACTTTCTTTGGGTACTCCTGACCCACGCCTACGGAGTGGGGGCACTGCTAGCCGGGATCCGCTGGCTTTTGCCCGACTTGTTCGCGCCAGCGGTGCGGAGCACTAGCTTGTCCGCTTGGGGAGTGGTTCTGCTGTTGGTGGGTCTATTGGAATGGGCAGGGCGGGTGGCTCTGGGTGGGTCAGGGCGCTTTTGGGGATTGCCCGTGGGGCTGTGGCAGCGAAGTGCAGATGGCATAGGGTCGGTGTTGGTGGGATCCAGCTACTTGGCGTTTTTGCTGCAACGGCTCCCCGAGTTGTCTGCGACGGGTGAACAATCCTTTGGCTGGCTGTGGCTGCTGGTGCCTCTTGTTTTGACGGCAGCTCAGGTATTGGCCCTGCCCCCCCTGGAGTTCATGCCCCGCTGGCTGCAGATCCCAGAGCAAGGGGAGGTGGGATCCCTTTCCTGGCAGCAGGGGATCCCGGAGCGCGGGTCTTTGCGTTTCCCGGCAGTTCTCTCCCTTTTGCTGGCCCAGTTACTCACCTTTGGAAGGCCGGGGGTTGAGTTTCTGGGTCTGGGCTTGGGGTTGCTGCTGATGGCCACTCAGGTGTGGGTGTGGGCCTCTTTCCCCTCCGCCGACCATGAGCTCCACACCGCCAACGCAGTTGTTCCAGCAGAGGTGCTGTTGACAGTGACGTTTGGCTGGGGGTTCGGTCTGGTGGGAATCCATCGGCTGTTCCCCGCTTTAACGGAGTCAGAATGGCTGACGGCCTTGGGGGTGCTGCTGTTGTTCGCGACAGCGGTGCGGAGCACTAGCGGCTGTCGCTACAGCCTAGGGACTCCGTTCCACTACCTCTCTCCCCGCCTTCGGGCAGCTTACCGACCGGTGCTGGATGGCTTTGGCTTTCTGCTGGGGATCGTACTTTTACTTTCCCTAACGTTGCAGACATTGCAGCCAGAAGCAGGTCGCATCGGTGGTGGAAAGTACCTGGATTCCCCAGTGGCTCTGACCCTGGCCTCTGGGACTGTCCTGGTGGCCATTGTTTTGCGGCTTTGGGTGGAAGTGGCTCCCGCTTTTTATCGCGACGGCGGTGTCCATCCTGCTGGCTTGGAGAGCGAAAGCCCGTCTCCTTCCAGGGCGGAGGATGTCTCAACTGGCGGCAGCGGTCAGGAGGCTTCGTCGGCCATCTCATGGTCTGTAATGGAGGGGCTGTCCTATGGGCTGATCTGGGCTTTGGAGCTGTTGGTGGCCAGCAGCCTCTTGTGGGTGGTACAGGGATCCCGTCCTGTTGCCCCTCTGCTTGCCGTCATCAATCTAAGCCTGGGGATCCTCTTTTGGATTGGGCCGGAGAAACTCCTCTTTGAGCGGCCCGATCGCGCTGGTGGGACGGAGTCCTCAGGGGGACAACTCCTGCAGCGGGTCAAGGCTCTGAGTTGCTGGGGGACAGCGCCGCTGATCTATGCCGGCTTGGGCTGGCTGGGATCCCATCTCGAACTCGAATGGAGCGAGCTGACAGGTCTGGGCAGCTTAGGTCTCTCCATCGTGCTGCTGGGCGTGGGGCGCCGACAGTCACCGGAGCAGCACCCCTGTCGCGAACAGGAAGGCCCTCCTCCTACCAACCGGAAGGGGATCCTGGGAGCTTTCGGAATATCGCTGGCGGCCTACGAGAGCTGGGTCTACTTTCTCGGCCAGCAAACTGGGGAATTCTGGGAGGACGAAGCGGCGGTGCTGACAGCTTTGCTAGGGCTGCTCTTGGCAGTGGGCTACCGCCTCTGTCCATCTTGGCTGGTGGCGACCCTGCGGCTGAAAGCGGCCTGGCTGCAGCGGATAGGTGCCGGCAACTGGGGCTTGGCCAGCCTCGCCCTTTGGAGTTTCGCTCTCAGCCCTTGGGGGAAGGGGCTCTGGGTGCTGACGGGATCCGGCCTGGTGGCCTATGCCGCCGGACAGGCGAGAACCTCAACTTCAGAATCTCCGACAGAGCGAAATTGGGCGCCAACGGTCTGGGGTTACCTCAGTGCTTGGCAGGGGGCTGGGGTTCTGCTGGGCAGTGTGTTCCTGGGGCTGCCGCAGCTATCCATAGCGCGATGGGCTGGATCCCTGCTCTGTGGGCTGGGGCTGGTTTACCATGGCTTGCCCTGGCGAGGGTGGGGCTGGCCGTCGGATCCCTGGCACAATACGGCCTTGGTGCTACCCCTGACTGCGTTTCTGGTAACCGGGGGAGGAAACAACACCCTTAATCTGCTGTTGGGGGCAACCTACTATGCTCTGCTGTCCGTCTGGAGATCCCAGGTGCGCCTGGGCTACATCAGCTTGTTTTTGAGCAACTGGATCCTCTGGGATTACATCCAGCAACAGGACTGGTCTTCTCTCACGTTCTCCGCCCTACCCTTGGTGGGATCCCTGCTCTATGTGGCTCAGGTGGATCCGGGATTACAGGAAGCCAGCGGGCGACAGGGGCGACATTGGCTGCGGCTGGTTTCCTTGGGCACATGGCTGCTGGTGGTGATGGTGGAAACCCACGGGCAACTGTGGGCGGGATTTTGGCCGGTGGGGCTTGGCTTAGCTTTGGGTCTGCTGGGCTTGGCCTTGCGGGTAAGAGCTTATCTCTTCGTGGGCACGCTGGCTTTTGGGCTGGGGATCCTGCGGCAGGGATGGCTACTGGTGACAGCTTATTCGCTGCTGTTCTGGGCCACTGGGATCCTGCTGGGCCTGCTCCTCATTTGGACGGCAGCCAATTTTGAACGGCGTCGAGAAGAAGTGGGATCCCACATCTCCGCTTGGCTAGGGCAACTGCAGAGCTGGGAATGAAAGAATCCTGAGTCCAGCCAATCTGAGCAGGATCAACTTGAGGAGGGCTGACCTGTTCGCGACAGCGGTGCGGAGCACTACTGAGGCCCTATCAGAGGAGGCGAACACGCCAGAAAATGGATCGACGAGGAATCGACACTCAACGCGAGTGATGAGAAAACAAGTCGGTAGGGCAGGGGGTATGTCAAACTGAGGCTGGCCTTGCTTTGGAGGATCGGGTCTATTGCTGGGCAACGCTGACCCAAAGGTATCTTCTCAGCCTGGGTGGAAAAAGCTCCTGCGGCAGATCTTGGCTCCTTGGCGGGAGTTCGATGGCATTTTGCTGGCCACAGTGCTGGCCTTGACGGGCATCGGTATTGTTGCTATCCGCAGTGCGGTCTGGGAGCGGCCCATCAGCCACTACTGGGTACAGCAGTTGATCATGGCCGGGATCAGCCTGGCGTTTTTGGGAGTGGTGGCCCGGATTCCATATGAGCGGCTGTTGCGCTGGCACTGGTTCACCTACTTCTTGACCTTGGCGAGTTTAATTGCAGTGCTCTTTTTCGGCACAGCAGGCGGAGGAGCGGAGCGCTGGCTCTCCATCGCCGGCTTTCAGGTGCAGCCTTCTGAGTTTGCCAAGCTGGGGGTAATCATCACCCTGGCCGCTCTCCTGCACCACTGGCCGATCAAATACTTCAGCCAGATTTGGGTGGCCGTTGCCGTCATTGCTCCTCCCTGGATCTTGATTTTCCTGCAGCCCAACCTGGGCACTGCCCTGGTGTTTGTGGTGATTGTCCTGGTCATGCTCTACTGGGCCGGAGCCAAGGGCAGTTGGATCCTCTTGCTCCTGTCGCCGGGGGTGGGAGCCATTCTCTATGGCTTACACACTCGCCCAGAGCTGAGCTGGATGCTTTGGGTTTGGCTGCTCTGGTGTCTGGGAATGGCGGGGTTGGCCGCTTGGCGTCTCCCCTGGCAGTGGACGGGGGCCGTAACTTTTGGGGTAATCAACCTGCTCTCGGGGCAGTTGGGTCAGCTAGCTTGGCACCTTCTCAAGCCCTATCAGCGGCGGCGGCTGGAGATTTTCATCGATCCCATGCAAGAGCCTTGGGGATCCGGCTATCACCTCATTCAATCCCGCATTGCCATCGGGGCCGGTGGCCTCTGGGGACAGGGCATCCAGCAGGGCACCCAAACCCAACTGGACTTTATCCCCGAACAGCACACGGATTTCATTTTCTCCGCCATTGGGGAAGAGATGGGCTTTGTGGGCACCCTGACGGTGCTGATCCTGTTCTGGATCCTGTGTGCGCGGCTGATCTGGATTGCCCAAGGGGCCAAGGACAATTTTGGATCCCTGATCACCATTGGGGTGCTGGCAATGATCCTGTTTCAGGCAGTAGTCAACATCGGCATGACCATCGGCCTGGCCCCCATTACCGGTTTGCCTTTGCCTTTTTTGAGCTATGGCCGCTCGGCTCTGCTGACCAATTTTCTGGCCATCGGCTTGGTGGAGTCGGTGGTGATGCACCGCCAACGTGCCACCTTTTTCACCTGAGCCCTGCCTGGGAATACCCCTGAACCACTTCTCATTCAAAAAATCTTCAGAATCTTTACAATCAATTGAGATTGCCTGCCCATCCCTTGCCCTACCCTCGCCGGGATTTGTATTCTACTGCAATTCCATCCCCTCGCCCTTCTGTGGGCGTTGCAGAACTTCTTTTCCTCACTCATCTTTGACCATGTCTCAACCCGCCCTCGAATCCATCCTGCAGGAAAAGCGCCTTTTCCCCCCGCCCCCTTCGTTTGTGCAACAGGCCCGCATCACCCCCAGTCGCTACCAACAGCTTTGTCAGGAAGCCGAGGCGGATCCCTTAGGTTTTTGGGAACGGCTGGCTCGGCAGGAGTTGCACTGGTTTCAGCCTTGGCAGCAGGTGTTGCACTGGGATCCTCCCCAGGCGCAGTGGTTTGTGGGAGGACAGCTCAACCTCAGCTACAACTGCTTGGATCGCCACCTGGAAAATGGCCGCCGCCACAAACTGGCCCTGATCTGGGAGGGAGAACCGGGGGACATTCGCACCTTGACCTATGAGCAGCTCCATCGCGAGGTCTGCCGTTGGGCCAACGGCCTGAAGGCCCTGGGCATTCAAAAAGGGGATCGGGTGGGGATCTACATGCCGATGATCCCGGAAGCCGTCATGGCCATGCTGGCCTGTGCTCGGCTCGGGGCAGCCCATACGGTGGTGTTTGGGGGCTTTAGCGCGGAGGCTCTCAAGGAGCGGCTGCGGGATGCGGAAGCCAAAGCCGTGATCACCGCCGATGGGGGCTGGCGCAAAGATGCGATTGTCCCCCTCAAGCCGCAGGTGGACTTGGCGCTGGCAGAGGGAGTGCCCACTGTCGAAAACGTCTTGGTGGTGCGGCGGACGGGGCAAGCCGTGCCGATGACCCCAGGCCGAGATGTTTGGTGGCATGAGCTGGCTCCTGGCTTGGAGGAAGCGTGCCCTGCCGAGCCGATGGACTCGGAGGCGATGCTGTTTATCCTCTACACCTCCGGCACCACCGGCAAGCCCAAAGGCGTTGTCCACACCAGCGGCGGCTACAACCTCTACACCCACATCACCTGCCAGTGGATCTTCGATTTGCACGAAGAAGACATCTACTGGTGTACTGCCGATATCGGTTGGATCACGGGACACAGCTACATCGTCTATGGCCCCCTCTCCAACGGGGCAACGGTGTTTATGTACGAAGGGGCGCCGCGACCGTCCAAGCCCGATTGCTTCTGGGAGTTAATCGCCCGTCACCGCATCTCCATTTTTTACACTGCTCCAACGGCCATCCGGGCCTTTATGAGAAGTGGCGACGCCCTGCCCCGTCGGCATGATCTCTCTTCGCTGCGCCTGTTGGGCACGGTTGGCGAGCCGATCAATCCCGAAGCTTGGATGTGGTACCACACCGTCATCGGCAACGAGCGCTGCCCCATTGTGGATACCTGGTGGCAGACCGAAACCGGCGGCATTATGATTTCGCCCTTGCCGGGGGTTACCGCCACCAAGCCGGGATCGGCTACCCGTCCTTTTCCGGGCATTCAAGCAGATGTTGTCGATATGGAGGGGAACCCGGCACCCGAAGGGGGGTATTTGGTGATCCGTCGCCCCTGGCCGGGCATGATGCGCACTATCTATAGAGATCCGCAGCGGTTCCGCACCAGCTACTGGGAGCGGATCCCTCCCCAAGATGGGCAGTATTTCTACTTTGCCGGGGATGGGGCCCGCCGGGATGAAGACGGTTATTTTTGGGTGATGGGCCGGGTGGACGATGTCATCAATGTGGCAGGACATCGCCTCGGCACGATGGAACTTGAATCGGCCTTGGTGTCTCATCCTGCAGTTGCCGAAGCGGCTGTGGTCGGTCGCCCAGATGACCTCAAAGGCGAGGTGATCGTGGCCTTTGTCATCCTGTCGGAGGGCTATGAGCCCAGCGAAGCGCTGCGCCAAGCGTTGATGCAACATGTGGTCTCCGAAATCGGGGCCATTGCCCGCCCCAGCGAAATTCGCTTCACCGAGGCCCTGCCCAAAACCCGCTCCGGCAAGATCATGCGCCGTTTGCTGCGGGATTTGGCGGCTGGCGCCGGCATCAGTGGCGATACCTCCACCCTCGAAGATCGCGGGGTGCTAGAACGGCTGCGCCAAGGGGTATGAGCCGACCACAACCCCGCACTAAGATGAGGACATTGAGTCCTGGGTTGTGAAGTCTTCATGTTGCCTCTGGATCCCACCCTGTACTTCGACCACAGCGCCACCACTCCGCCTCGGCCTGAGGTGATCGAGGCCATGCAGATGGCGATGCAGGAAAGCTGGGGCAACCCCTCCAGCTTGCACGGGTGGGGAGAACGGGCCGCCATGGCCATGGAGCGGGCGCGGCAGCAGGTGGCCGAGCTGCTTAACTGTGAGCCGGAGGCGCTGCTGTTTACCTCAGGCGGGACGGAGTCCAACAACCTGGCCCTGTTTGGGGTGGCCCAGCGCTACTCTACTCCCCAACATCTCATCATCTCCAGCGTCGAGCACGCCTCGGTGGAGAATGCTGCCCGCCAGTTGCAGTCCCAAGGCTGGCAGGTCACCCGTCTGCTGGTGAACGCCGCCGGCCAGGTGGATCCCCAGACTTTGATCCAGGCGCTGCAACCCAATACCGTTTTGGTCTCCATCGTCCACGGCCAAAATGAGGTGGGATCCCTGCAGCCCATTGCAGAGCTGGGTCAGATCTGTCGCCAGGCGGGGGTGCTCTTCCACACCGACGCTGTGCAGACGGTGGGGCGGATCCCGCTGGATCTGGCGCAACTGCCGGTGGATCTGCTCTCCCTTTCCGGGCATAAACTCTACGGGCCCCAGGGGGTGGGGGCGCTGTACGTGCGCCCAGGGGTGGAGCTGCGACCGCTGCTGCGGGGGGGTGGGCAAGAACGGCGGCTGCGGGCTGGCACCCAAGGGATCCCGGGCATTGTCGGCTTGGGAGTGGCGGCGGCTCTGGCGGCCCAGGAGCTGTCCCAAGAAACGGCCCGCCTACGGCAATTGCAACGGCATTTGGCCCAGTTGCTGGCGGAGGTGCCCGGTTTGCGGCTGACCGGCCCTGTGGATTTGGAGCAGCGTCTGCCCCACCACCTCAGCTACTGCACCGCAGGGGGGATCCCCGGGAATGTGCTGGTCAGGGCTCTGAGCCGCCAGGGGATCGCCATTAGCGCCGGCTCCGCCTGTAGCAGCGGCCAACTGATCCCCAGCCGCATCCTCTTGGCCATGGGCTATTCGGAAGCCGAGGCACTGGGATCCATTCGCCTTAGCCTTGGCAAAGCCACCACCTACGCTGCGGTCGAGTATGTAGCCCGATGTCTGCAGGCAGTAATTGCCTCGACCTCCGAATCCGGATCCCTGGAGGATGGGGCAACTCAATCCCCGTTGTCGGTTCCTGTCGCGTAGCCGGATCGAAGGTTGGGCAGGCTGGGTTAAGGTGATAGAGAGTTAAAGGGCTGGTCGCTATGGCTGAGATGAGTCCGTATCAGGTGTTGGGAATTAGCGAAGAAGCCTCCTTTGAAGAAATTCAATCGGCGCGGGCTAGGCTCCTGGCCAGCTTGGGCGCGGACGAACAGCAGCAGGAGCGGGTGGAGCAAGCCTACGATGCCATCCTGATGCAGCGCCTGCGCCTGCGCAAAGAGGGCAAAATCGCCGTTCCCGACCGCATTCGCTACGCCGAACAACGGGCTGCCCATCCTGAGCCGGAGCTGAGTTTGCCTCGCCCTGCTGCCCAAAATCCCCCCTGGGTCAGCCGCTGGTTGGATACCCCCTCTACCGCCGATGCCCTCTGGCCTGCGGCGCTGCTGGGTGGACTGGTGGGTTGGGTTATCTTGGCTCCCGATGAGTACCCCTCGCTGCAACTGGCCTTGGGGCTGATGGCTTGTATCTATTTCCTGTACCGCAAAGAGCGCCGCTTCATTCGCGCTTTTCTCTTGGCTCTGGCGGCCTTGAGCCTGGGGCTGATGTTGGCCTACGGCATTGCCCTTCCCCTCACCGGTGGCGATGCTCCTGGCGCGCTGTTGGTGGGGATCACGTTTGCGGTGATGTGGTTGGTGACCAGCTTTTTGCGCTAGCTGCCGGTTTGCGACAGATATTCAACCTGGAACCTCACCTGCCAAACCGCCGCTGCCGCGACTGATAGCTAAGCAAGGCTTGGTGAAAAGCGGCTCGGTCAAAATCCGGCCAGAGAATGGGGGTGAAATACTGCTCGGTGTAGGCCATCTGCCAGAGCAGGAAGTTGCTGATGCGCATCTCGCCACTGGTGCGGATCAGCAGGTCAGGATCGGAGAGGCCGGTGGTGTAGAGAAATTGGGAAAAGAGGGCCTCGTCAATCTGATCCGGCTGCAGCAGCCCCTGCTGCACCAAGGTGGCAATGGAGCGGCAGGCCTGCAGGATCTCCTGTCTTCCCCCGTAGTTGAGGGCCACCGTCAGGCAAATGCCCTTGTTGTGCTGGGTGCATTCCACCGCATGCACGATGGTTTCCTGCAGAGAGTGGGGCAGAGCCGACAACTGGCCGGCAAACTGGATGCGCACCCCCTGCTGCACCATTTCCCCCAACTCCCGCCACAGCACCTGTTCGAACAACGTCATGAGGAAATCCACTTCCTCGCGGGCACGGCCCCAGTTCTCGGTGGAGAAGGCATAGGCGGTAAGGGCCGGGATCCCCCAATCATTGCAACAGCGCAGCAGCTCCTTCAGGGCCGATACCCCTCGCTGATGCCCAACGCTGCGGGGTAAACCCCGTTTTTGCGCCCAACGCCCGTTGCCATCCATCACCACCGCCACATGGCGGGGCAACAACTGGGGATCCAGGTCGGCAGGCAAGTGCAGAAGATGGGCAGGAGAAAGGGTCATGGGGATCAGTCTTTCGGGAGGGTTTTCTCAGGTTTGCGAAAGAGTTTAGTTAGATCGGAGAGGGATCCCCACCAGCGCAGCGGCCCATTGCGAAACCAGGGGTAGGCCCACAATCCCCGTAGCGGAGCATCTCGTTTTTTGGCATCGCGGGGATTGCGCAACCGCTGTACCAGCAGCTCGTGTAACTTGGCACTGGTCAGAGGTCGCTCGATGCGCCCACCCTCCGCCAGCGAGATGCAGCCCGTTTCTTCTGAGACCACAATACACAAGCAATTGGTCTGTTCTGTGATCCCCATCGCAGCACGGTGCCGTGTGCCCAGTTGCCGAGAGGCGGCCCGCTCCGAAACCGGTAGGATTACCCCCGCTGCGCGAATGCGATCCCGATGGATGACCACAGCCCCATCATGCAACAAAGTTGAAGTCTGGAAAATGGTCTGCAGGATCTCCCGCGACACCCGCGCCTGCAGAGGTACCCCTTTGTCGGTAAAGACCCGCGAGTCAATCGGCTGCTCTGGCTCGATGACAATCAGCGCTCCTGTGCGGTTTTGGGAAAGTTCTCGCACCGCTTGCACCAGTTCTTCCACCAAATCTTCCTCAGGATCCTCCTCGTCGTCGCCTGCGTTGCTTGGCCACTCCATGCGGATAGCTCTTGCCAGTTGCTCCAGCAGCCGGCGAAACTCCGGTTGAAAGAGCACGCCCATGGCTACGGCTGCGCCCAGGAGCAGGCGATCCAAGATCAGGTGAACCAAGGGCAGAGAGGCTGTGGCCAGGTACAGCACCAACAGCACTATAAATCCCCGCACCAGCACCCCAGCACGACTCTCGCGGGTGTAATAGAGAGCCAAGGCCAACAGAAAGACGGCCAGAGCCCAGTCCAAGAGGCTGAGAAAGTTAAACTGCTGTAGCCAAGCCCATAAGGCCGCCAGCATGGCGAAAAACCCCGTTCACGCTCCCCTCATTGCGGGCCTTCTGACTGTGCCGTTCTGTACCTCAGAACCTCTCAACTCCAGAACCCTTGTTGACTGCGGCCCCCAGACCAGCCTACCACTCACCTCCTGGCCATCTTCCAGTCTTTCCCGCGTGAGGTGCGTTGGCTGTGGTCGGCGTTGCCAGGGAAGGCTGTGCTTCTACTTAGCCCAGATGGGTATGGGCGATCCTCCCCTTCAACGCAGCAACCGCTCCGGCAGAACATCCTGACGGATTAGGTCGGCATAAGTTTCTCGCCGCACAATCAACTGGGCCTCTCCCTCGTTGACCAGCACCGCGGCTGGCCGAGGGAAGCGATTGTAATTGGAAGCCATGCTGTAGTTGTAGGCCCCCGTCGCCAAAACCACCAACACTTCTCCTGCCATTGGAGCGGGCAGAAGCACATCCTTCAACAGCACATCCCCCGACTCGCAGTGTTTGCCGGCCACCGTTACCCGCTGCGTGGCCTCTGCCTCTGGTCGGTTGGCCAGAAGGGCGGTATAGCGGGCTTGGTAGGTGATCGGGCGGGGGTTGTCGGACATACCACCGTCGATGGTGATGTAGGTGCGTCCTTGGGGCAGGTCATCACTGGGAGGGATCCGCTTTTGCCCCCCCAGGGTGTAGGCGGTCACGGCAGCCGGCCCAATCACAGATCGTCCGGGCTCACAGAGCACTTTCGGCAGAGGGATCCCAGCCTGGGCAAAGGCTTGTTGCACCGCCGTCGCCACAGTTTCCACCCACTCCGGGATGGAGGGGGGATCATCGGATTCGACATAGCGGATCCCCAGGCCCCCACCCACATTGAGCTCTTGTAGGGGCAACCCTCTGTCCAGCCCTTGCCGCCAGATCTGGGCCAGCACCCCCGCCAGGTCTCGGTGGCCCTGCAGATCAAAAATCTGCGACCCAATGTGGGCGTGGAGCCCGACGCACTGCAACTGAGGATGGGCGGCCAAAAAATCCAGCACTTCCGGCAATTGCCATCGCCCGATGCCGAATTTGCTGTCGGTTTGCCCGGTACGAATGTACTCGTGGGTGTGGACGTCGATACCGGGGTTAACCCGCAGGAGCAGCCGCGCTGGCCGTTCGGGTGTGGCCAGGGCCGAGACCTGCTGCAGCTCGTACAGGCTATCCGCCACCACAGTACAGCCTGTCTCCAGGGCTAAGTTCAGCTCCTCAAGAGACTTGGCGTTGCCGTGCAGATAGAGATCTTCACCTTTGGCCCCCGCCTGCAGGGCTGTGTACAGCTCCCCGCCGGAAGCCACATCCAACCCCAGCCCTTCTTGCAGAGCCAGAGCACAAATGGCCAGGCAGTTCCAGGCTTTCGTGGCGTACAAAACCCGGGATCCCCCGGCGTAGCAGCGGGCCCAGGTGTCGCGGTAAAGCTGGCAGGCGCGGCGCAGCGTCCACTCGTCCAGGATGTAGAGAGGGGATCCGAACTGGCGCACCAGCTCCACCACGTCGCACCCCCCAATTTCCAAGTGCCCCCGGCTGTTGATACGGCTGGTCAAGGGGCGCAAAGACTGGTTGGGGGAAAGGGTCTGCTCTGGATGGGTGGGAGTGCCGAGGGTCGAAATCATGGTCAGGGGCCGAAGGACTGTTTTCAACGATATCAAGTTCCGCGTTCAGCTTGTCTTGAAAAATGTCCAGCCCCGACCCGATCCGGCTTTTTCCGGCAGCTTCCCTCTGTAGCCAGCTCTGGCGCCACCTCATTGTCTGCACGAGGATCCGATGGCTTCCCAGCTCTGGCCTCTCGATTAAGGCGGCTGATGATGGGAGCAGGTCTGATTTGGGCAACACCTTCTGCTATGATGAAAGACCGGTGTCAATGGGTCGATGCCCGAGGGGTTAAAGGGGGCGGACTGTAAATCCGCTGGCTTACGCCTACGTTGGTTCGAATCCAACTCGGCCCACCATCGGCTTTGCCCACGTGGCTCAGTGGTAGAGCACCCCCTTGGTAAGGGGGAGGTCACGAGTTCGATCCTCGTCGTGGGCTTGGCAATTTAGAGATAATCTTCAGCCGATAGTGCCAACGGCAACTGCCTCGCCGGTCAACGAAAAAGCCCGCGTGGCGGTAATGCGCACCGGCACCAGGGATCCCTTCAGTTGCTCTGGATCCCCTTCGAAGAACACCAAGCGATTGCCGCGGGTACGCCCCATCGCCTGGCGGGGGTTTTTCGGGTTGGGGCCTTCCACCAGCACCTCTTGCACCTGGCCTAAGAGTCGGGCGCTGCGAGCGGCAGCCACCTCGGCCACCAGTCGGTTCAGCCGTTGCAGGCGGTCGCTTTTTTCCTCCTCGGGCACCTGGTCGGGCCACTCGGCGGCAGGGGTGCCGGGACGGGGGGAGTAGGCAGCAGTGTTCACTTGGTCAAAGCCGATATCCTGCACCAGTTGCAGGGTTTCTTGGAACTGGGCTTCTGTTTCTCCCGGAAAGCCGACAATGGCATCGGCGCTGATGGCCGCTTCGGGCATGTATTGGCGGATGAGCTGGATGATCTGGCGATAGCGCTCGTGGGTGTAGCCGCGCCGCATCCGCTTGAGCACTTCGTTGCTGCCCGCCTGGAAGGGGATGTGGAAGTGCTCGCAGACTTTGGGCAGCTCGGCGCAGGTGGCGATCAGCTCCTCGGTAAAGTAGCGCGGGTGGCTGGTGGCAAAGCGGATCCGCTCAATGCCTGCCACCGAATGGACGAAGCGCAACAGGCTGGCCAGGTTGGTTTTGGGATCCAGATCCCGTCCGTAGGCGTCGATGTTCTGCCCTAGCAACGTCACCTCGCGGTAGCCCGCTCTGGCCACGTCTTCGATTTCGGCGCGAATGGCCTGGGGCTGTCGGGACTGCTCTTGCCCTCGCACCCGCGGCACGATGCAGTAGGTACAACGCTCGTTGCAACCGTAGATAACGTTGATCCAAGCAGTGACCTGGCTGTCGCGGCGGGGCTTGGTGATGTCTTCTGGGATCTCAACCGGCTCGGTGGCCACCACCTGGTTTCCGGCTTCCACCTGCGCCAACAGATCCCCAAGGCGGTTCACGTACTGGGGGCCCATGACCAGATCCAGCTCAGGGACGCGGCGCAACAATTTTTCCCCTTCCTGCTGGGCCACACAGCCGGCCACAATGAGCTTGATGGCCGGGTTTTTGCGCTTGCGCTGCGCCTGGATGCCCAGGTAGGAATAGACCTTTTGCTCAGCATTGTCGCGGATGGTGCAGGTGTTGTAGAGAACTAAGTCCGCCTGCAACTCATCTTCGGTGGCCACATACCCCAGGGACTCCAGGATCCCGGCCATGCGCTCGGTATCGGCGCGGTTCATTTGGCAGCCGAAGGTGATGGTGTAATAGGTGGGAGCAGCCATGGGAAGTAACAGCACAAAGAACCACCATCTTCGAGCTTAGCGGATCCTTAAAAATGGCTGAGGGGTTTGAGACTGCAACGGTTAGTCTAGATAAAAGTTCCTACACCGGCAAAGGCTCATGTTGCCCAAGCATCGTCCCAAGCAACTGTCGCTGGGCCCTCTGGAGTCGGAAATCTTGGACATCCTCTGGGATCTGGGCAGTGCCAGCACCCGTCAAATCCACGAGCGCATCTTGGCCGATCCGGATCGGGAGCTGGCCTATGCCTCTGTGACTACAGTTTTGCAGCGCTTAAGCCAGAAGGGCTGGGTGAGCTGTGAGCGCCGCACCGATCCCCAAGGGCGGAATCTGCCCATGCTGTGGCGGCCTCGTCTTTCGCGTCAGGAAGCGGCCAGCCTCAGGGCCTTCACCCACCTGCAGCAGTTTTTGGCTGTAGGGGATCCCGATACGGTGGCAGCCTTTGCCGATAGCCTGGATCAGGCCAGTGTGTCCCAGTTGCAGGCGATTGCCGAACGGCTGCGGGCAGCCCGTCAAGCCAGGAGGGATCCGCGATGAGCCACTTGGGCATGTTACTGCTGGGCTTGGGCCTCAGTTGCCTGTGGCGAGCCCAGGTGCGCCTGGACAGGAGTGGGGGATGGGGCCGACGTTGGCAGCGGGCTTGGATCCACTTCTTGCTGCCCCCGCTGCTGTTGCTGACCACTGCTTTGGCCTTGGCCTGGATGGGGCCGTGGGGACAAATGGCCGGGGTGGGGGGCTGGTTCTGCTACGGCTGTGCTCTGCTGTTGCTGGCCGTGGCCGGCGGCGTGGCCTTGCACTGGATTTGGGAATACTGGCGCTCCTATCGACGTGCCCATCTGCAAGCTTTAGCCCATGTGGATTTGCATGGCTCTCCGGCCTATGTGCTGGATTTGGAGGTCCCTTTTGCTGCCCAAGTGGGGGTGTGGAATGCCCAGTTGGTGGTCAGCCGCGGCCTGCTGGAGCAGTTGGATGATGAGCACTTGCGGGCTGTAATCGCTCACGAAGAAGCCCATCGCCACTACCGCGACACCCTGTGGATGTTTGGGGTGGGCTGGCTGCGACGCCTCACCGGCTGGCTGCCCAACACCGAGGCCCTCTGGCAGGAATTGCTCACTCTGCGGGAACTGCGGGCGGATCGCTGGGCGGCCCAACGGGTGGATCCCTTGTTGTTGGGAGAGGCCCTGCTGCAGGTGGTGGGCTATGGCGTGGTGGAGCAACCGGCGGCGGCCTGGGTTGGCTTTGCAATGGCCGTGAGTTCAGACTCAGGGCAACGGCTGCAGGAGCGTATCGATGCCCTGCTGCAGCAGGCAGAGTCAGGGCCCGTCGATCCCCTACCCCATTCTTCTTCCATTCGGGGTTGGGCCTGGTTGGGGTTGTCCCTATTGCCTTTGCTGGCGATCCCGTTCCATACCTGAAGATTGACGGCGATTCCTCAACCAAATTGTCCTTGGGTTGGGGAAGCGAGCTTGAAAAAAAACCACCAGTTGACGCCCAAAGCCTGAGATCTGCTTTGCAAGCAGAATGGGATACTCTAGGTCAGGTTTTCTGGACTTCTAGGGACTTACAGCAGTGCAAACCAACTCTTCCCTTTCTGAGGCGACCGGGTCGGCGTGTGATCCCCTCACGCGGGCGCAGATCCTCATCGAGGCTTTACCCTACATTCAGCAGTACCAGGGCCGCGTTATTGTCATCAAATACGGCGGCGCAGCCATGGTGCACCAAGAGCGACGGGCCGAGGTGCTCCGAGACATCGTCTTTCTGGCCTGTGTGGGGATCCGCCCGGTGTTGGTGCATGGGGGGGGGCCGGAGATCAACAGTTGGCTACAAAAACTGGACATTCCCTTCAAGTTTGTGGATGGCTTGCGGGTTACCGATGCCGCCACCATGGAAGTAGTGGAGATGGTGTTGGTGGGCAAGGTCAACAAGCAGATCGTGCAGCTCATCAGCTTGGCCGGCGGATCGGCGGTGGGGCTGTGCGGGCGGGATGGCAACTTGATCAAAGCGCGATCCCAGGGCCGGGCAGAGATCGGCTTTGTTGGGGAAGTGAGCAGCATCAACCCCCAGTTGCTGCAAACCCTGTTGGAAGGTGGACAGATTCCGGTGATCTCCAGCGTGGCTGCCGATGAGACAGGCCAAGCCTACAACATCAACGCCGATACGGTGGCGGGAGAACTGGCGGCTGCTCTGGGGGCAGAAAAGCTGATTTTGCTCACCGACACCCCTGGCATTCTCAAAGATCCTCAGGATCGCAGCTCTCTGATTACGTTGCTGGATATCGAGACGGCTCGCCAGTTGATCCAAGCCGGTGTCGTCAAGGGCGGCATGATCCCGAAGGTGCAGTGTTGCATTCGCGCCTTGGCACAAGGGGTACGGGCAGCCCACATTCTGGATGGGGGATCCCCTCACTCTCTGCTGCTGGAGATTTTGACCGATGCCGGGGTGGGCACCAAGCTGGTTCCTTCTCAGTTTTCCGCTCAGTTGGAAGGACTGAACAACGGATCCCGCTAAGCTTCCTTGATAAAGCGAAGAATCTCCCGCACATGGCCGAGAAACTGGCTATCCACACTGAGCTGAGCCACAGCTTGGTGGGTCTCCTGGCGCAATTGCCTGTGCTCCAGCTCGTTGCTGGCCCGGAACTGTTCCAGTTGGGCTTTGAGCGCGGCCAGCTCCTGCCGCAGGTAGCGCCGGGTTTCTTCCTCCTGTTGGGCCCAAGAACCGGGCTTGCCGGGATCCCATTGCTCCTGCAACTGCTCGACTTGGCGTGTCAACTGCTTTATCCGCTCGGCCAACTCGATGGCATCTTCGCGAGGGATCTGGATTTGCCCTTGCAACTGGGCCAAGCGGTCGGCCAAATACTCGTAGCCCCGGATGGCCGGGCGCAGAGCCGTTAACAACACCGCAGCCACGGCGCTGGGGTAGCCAATGGGGGTGACTTGCCCAACGGCCAAGCCATAGAAAGCCAGAGCCGACAGCCCATGCAGGGCAATGGCCACGCGCAACGACCAGCGGCTGAGCTTTTGTAGGAAAGCCAAGGTTGAATCTTCCACCGGGATCCCTCGTTCCTGAGACACAACCGCCTCCTGCTGAACGGCCTTGGCCTGAAAGTAGAGGTTCCAGGGAAGGGTGACGATCACCACCAGCCACCAAAAGCTGGCGATCCCAATGGCCCAATCGGCCAGCTCCCCAATAGGTAGCCCAAAAGCCCGCAACAGGCCAAACAGGATCCCGCCGCCGATCAACAACAGCAGCCCCGCCACCCAAACTGGGAAAAAGATTTTCGAGTAAGACACGGAGTAAGAGGTTGAGTAAGACATTGCCGGTTTCTCCTCATCAAGCTGCCTACAGCCTGCCCGAACCGAGCGGCCAGAAGCTCCTGAAGCGGCCAGTTTTCCGTCCGTCCCAGAGCCATTAGGGGTGCAGCTATAGCCATTCCCAATGGCGAGGAAACCCTTGCGGATCCCAAACTCCCTCTCCCTCAGGGAGAGCGCTTAGAGTAGATCAGTGCTCTCTATGAGTTGTCTTTGTTGTTCTCGGGTGTAAGCCTGTGAGCCTTGCCGCCTCTCCCCCCGCTGCCGATCTCAGTAGGGATCCCCGCCCTCGGCGAGCCAGCGATTGGCGGCTGCTGCGGCTGCTCTGGCCCTATGCCCGTCGGCACCTCAGGCTGGTGTTGGCGGCCTTGGCCTTTCTGCCCCCTTTGGCCTTGGCAGATGCGGTGCAGCCTCTGATCCTACAGCGGGCTCTGGATGGCCCCATTGCCCGAGCGCTGGAACGAGGTGAGGCCGGGATCCTCTCCGACCTTTGGCCCTATGTGGGGCTGTTGATCCTAACGGTACTGGTTCGCTGGCTCTTCCAAGCCCTGGAAGGGTATGTCAGCCAAAAGCTGGGGCAGTTGATGACCCGCGACATCCGCGACGATCTCTTCGCCCACATTCTGGCCTTGCCGGCTCAGTTTTTCGACCGCACCCCGGTGGGTAAGCTGATCACCCGCATCACCAGCGACGTGGAAGCCTTGGGGGATGTCTTTTCCACCGGTGCCGTCGGCATTGTCAGCGACCTGTTTACTCTGGGGGTGATCGCGGTGGTCATGCTCAGCCAACGCTGGGATCTGGGCTTGCTGCTAATCCTCATCGTCCTGCCCATCAGCGCTGTTGTCCTCGAGTTGCAGCGCCGCTTTCGGGATGCCAACTTTCGCGTGCGCGAAGAACTCTCCAAGCTGAACTCCTGGATCCAGGAGAACATCTTGGGCATTACCGTGGTGCAACTGTTTCGGCGGGAGCGGCTCAATAGCGAGATTTTTCAAACCATGAACCGCCGCTACATCCGGGAAGTGGATCAAACCATCCTTTATGATTCTGCCCTTTCTGCCGTTTTGGAGTGGGTGTCTTGGCTGGCCGTGGCGGCTTTGCTCTGGGTGGGCGGGCAGCAGGTGATGTCAGCCGGTAGGGGCTCACTTGGAGGGGGATGGACGGGATCCCTGCCCCTGCCCAGGGAACCCCTCACCTTCGGTAGCCTCTACGCCTTTATTCTCTTTTCACAACGGTTTTTTAACCCGCTGCGGCAGTTGGCGGAAAAGTTCACCGCCCTGCAGGCGGGGTTCACCGCCGTCGAGCGCATCGATGCCATCCTCAGCCTGCCGGTCGCCATCCGGGATCCCGCTCAGCCCCGCCACCTACCCCCCGATGCTAAGGGAGAGGTGCAGTTTGAGCACGTCTGGTTTGCCTACAACCCCGGGGAGTGGGTGCTCAAAGACCTCACCTTCACCATCCGCCCCGGAGAAAAAGTGGCCCTGGTGGGGCCCACGGGAGCCGGGAAAAGCTCCATCATTCGCTTGCTCTGCCGTCTCTACGACGTAACCCAGGGATCTATTCGCATTGACGGCGTTGATATTCGCGATCTCCCCCAGGCTGAGCTGCACCGCCACCTAGGGGTAATCCTGCAGGATGGATTTTTGTTTTCCGGGGATATCCAGCAAAACATCACCCTAGGAGAGAAGGCAGATCTAGCGGCAGTGGAGCAGGTCGCCCGCCAACTCAACCTGCATGACTTCATCCGCGATTTGCCCCAAGGCTACGCCACCCCCGTGCGGGAGCGAGGCAACAACCTCTCCAGCGGCCAAAAACAGCTCATCAGCTTTGTGCGGGCCATGTGGCGGGATCCGAAAATCTTGGTCTTGGATGAGGCCACGGCCAGCCTGGATGTGGGCACCGAAGCGCTCCTGCAATCGGCTCTAGACACCCTGCTGCAGGATCGCACCGCCCTGATCATCGCCCACCGCCTTTCCACCATCCGCAATGTGGATCGCATTTTGGTTCTGCAGCGGGGGGAACTCAAGGAGCAGGGATCCCATGCCGAGCTTATGGCCCTCAGCGGGCTCTATGCCAGCCTCTATCGGCTGCAAGATCTGGGCGGCTAGCAGGGTGCTTCTGCCCAACCGTCAGCGACTGGCGCCAAAGCGAGACCGAATTGCCTTTAGGGTGGTGAAGCTGGCATCCGCGAACGCGATGCGAGCCTTGCAGAGTAACAGATTGCCGTTATCCACGGCAGTGTCTCTCAAGCTGGCCAAACCATCGCTGGCCTGCACCAGGGCACGGCGGCCCCAGCTAGAGAAATTTTTGCTGAGGGTGTTGATCAAGCGTTCCATAGGGATTGGACATTCCGCTCCTTGTCTTCCACCTAGCCTACTCCCCCAGCCGCAGGTATCCACAGAGGGCCATCAAGAAAATTGTTTGTTACAGATTGTTAAAAACTTGCCGTCAAGCCGGCAGACTGGCTATGATAGGCCCCAAGTTTGGCAAGCAATTCAAAGAAAGCGGTTAGCCATGAATCATCGGCCAGAGGTAGTGGAAGGCACAGAGTCCAAGCAGAAGGTGACCCTGTATCTCTCACCTGAGCTGCACCGGAATCTGAAGATTCGGGCTGCCGTGGAGCGGGAGCCGATGTCGGCAGTGGCAGAGAAGGCCATTACCTTCTATCTGCTTCACCCAGAGGTCATTGAAGGGGTACAAGGTAGCGCCTATCGTGTCCATCAATGTCCCAAGTGTAGTCACCCATTTGTTATCCGCGATGGAGAGGTGGTTTCCCTGCACCAGACATCGGCTGCCGAAGCCATCCTTGAAGAGGTGGAGCCAGAATACTGGGGATCGGCTGCTGGCTCGGAAGAGCAACGGCAGGATGCTCTGGTACCCTGCTAGAACGCTCCCAAGCGGGCCCCCTTCAGGAACTTGAGCTGATAGGAGCAGACAGCAACACAGAAGGCTTCTAAAATCCTCTCAAAATCCATCCAACAAGGGCGTACTCCCAAGTGCAATCCAATACCTAGGCAACTCGAACCCCATTTTTCAACCGTTCTGGCGGCTCCTGAAATTTCCCCTCTGCAGTTGGTGTTTCCCATGCAAGAGCTAAGCATCCTCATTCAAGCTCAATACCCACTGCTGTACCTGCTGACTCCAGAGGAGGAACGGGCAGAAGCGGCTCTGGCAGCAATTGCCCGCACCCTTAAGCCTCAGCGTCGCCTATTCATTTGGACAGTTACCCACGGCATCGTCGAATACGGCAACCCCCGCAGCCTCACCCAGCACAACACCCAATCCCCCCAGCCCGCCATCCAGTGGGTAATGGAGCAAAAGGATCCCGCCATCTGCGTCTTCAAAGACCTACATGACTTCTTGGACAACACCGAGGTGAAGCGCTGGCTGCGGGATGCTATTGCCAGCCTGAAGGGATCCCACAAAACCATCCTGCTCATGTCGCCGGTGCAGGTGATCCCGGTCGAGCTGGAGAAAGACATTTGCGTAGTGGACTTCCCCCTGCCGGACATGGCCACATTGGAGCGCGCCCTCAACCGCCAGCTGGAGCAGATCCCGCGCTCCCTGCCTTTGGCTCCTGATACCCGCGAAAAGTTGCTCAAGGCGGCCCTGGGCCTAACGCAGGACGAGGCAGAAAAAGTCTACCGCAAGGCTGTGGTGATGCATGGTCGCCTCACCGAGGCAGAAGTAGACATCATCCTCTCTGAGAAGAAGCAACTGATCCGGCGCAACGGCATTCTCGAGTTTATCGAAGAGGATGAGACCATCGACGCCGTGGGCGGTCTGGAAGAACTGAAGCGCTGGTTGCTGCAACGCTCTGAAGCTTTTACCGAGCGGGCCCGCGCCTATGGACTGCCCCAACCCAAGGGTATGCTGATCCTGGGCGTGCCTGGCTGCGGTAAGTCGCTGATCGCCAAGACCACTGCCCGTCTCTGGGGCCTGCCCCTGCTGCGTCTGGACATGGGCCGCGTTTATGATGGCTCCATGGTGGGCAAATCGGAAGCAAATCTGCGTAGTGCCCTGCGGACTGCTGAATCTCTTGCCCCTGCTATCCTTTTCATCGACGAGCTGGACAAAGCCTTTGCCGGGTCAGCAGGCTCCAGCGATTCCGACGGGGGCACCTCTAGCCGCATCTTTGGCTCCTTCCTGACCTGGATGCAGGAGAAACGCTCGCCGGTTTTTGTCATGGCCACGGCCAACCGTGTGGATCGTCTGCCGGGCGAATTCTTGCGCAAGGGCCGTTTTGACGAGATTTTCTTCGTGGATCTCCCCAACATCAACGAGCGGATGGAGATTTTCGAGATCCACCTGAAGAAGCGGCGGCGCGACATCAGCCGCTTTGATCTGCGCCAGTTGGCCGCAGCCTGTGAAGGCTTCTCCGGCGCGGAGATCGAACAAGTTTTGATTGCTGCCATGTACGAAGCGTTTGCCCAGAACCGCGAATTTACCCAACTGGACATTTTGGCAGCAACAAAAGCAACTCAACCGCTATCTCGCACCATGACGGAGCAAGTGGTAGCGTTGAGGGAATGGGCCCAGCAGCGGGCTCGGCCTGCAGCGGCCTCTGTAGCCGAGTACCAGCGGCTGGAGTTCTAGGAGGAGGTGAGGATCCAAAGCTACCTTGACAGAAGCAGGGACGGCAGGGCCCAAACCTTCCCCAAAGAACAGTGCCCATTGTTTGTGTCGATGTTCCAACCTCTATACAAAGGAGAGAAACACCATGTCTCATTTTAGCACCCTGCGTACCAAAATCACTGACGGTCAAGTCCTGATCAACTCTCTGCGCGATCTCGGCTACACCGTTAAGCTGAACGCCGACGTGCGTGGCTACAACGGCCAGCGTGTTCGCGCTGACATCGTGGCTCAGTTGGAAGGCGACTACGACCTGGGCTGGTCGAAGAATCCCGACGGTTCCTACGACCTGATCGCCGATCTGTGGGGCGTGGCCAAGAAGCACAACCAAACCGAGTTGATCAACTCCATCAACCAAAAGTACGCCGTCAACAAGACCTTGGCCGAGGTGAAGCGTCCTGGCCTGAACAACGCCAACGTTAAAGTGGTGGTGCACTAAGCCGGATCCTGTCTCGCCATCGCTGCAGCGATCTACACCGACTAAAGTTAGGAGGGGCTGAATCCAGCCCCTACTTTTTGGCTTGGTTTTTGGATTGGAGGGGCTGCGACCCGAAGGAGGAACCTACGCTTCTGTGAGAGCGGCAATGCCGGGCAGCACCTTCCCTTCCAATAGCTCCAGGCTGGCTCCGCCACCGGTGGAGATATGGGTCATTTTGTCGGCCAGGCCCACTTTTTCCACGGCAGCCACCGAGTCTCCCCCGCCGATGATGGTGGTGGCTCCCGCTTGAGTGAGATCGGCCAGGGTGCGGGCAATGGCTTCTGTGCCCAGGGCAAAGCGGTCAAACTCAAAGACGCCCATCGGCCCGTTCCAGACCACGGTTTGGCACCCCTGCAGGGCAGCCTGGAAGGCTTTGATCGATTCCGGGCCGATGTCCAAGCCCATCCAATCCTCGGGGATGGCGTGGATGGAAACGGTCTGGGCCTGGGCATCTTTGTCAAACCTATCGGCTACCACCACATCCACCGGCAGCAGCAGCTCCACCCCCCGCTCTTTGGCTTTTTCCATCAGGGAGCGGGCCAGATCCAGCTTGTCGGTTTCCACCAAAGACTTGCCGGTTTGGATCCCTTGGGCTTGGTAAAAGGTAAAGATCATGCCGCCGCCCAGCAGGAGCTTGTCCACTTTTTCCAGGAGCCGCTCAATGACGCCGATCTTAGTGGAGACTTTGGAGCCGCCGATGATGGCCGCCAAGGGGCGCCGCGGATTCTCGATGGCGCCCGAAAGAAACTGCAGCTCCTTTTCCACCAGGTAGCCGGCCACAGCAGGCTGGAGGTAGGCGGTGACGCCGGCAGTGGAGGCGTGGGCGCGGTGGGCGCTGCCAAAGGCGTCGTTGACAAACAGGTCGGCCAGTGAGGCCAGCTTGCGGGCAAATTCCGGGTCGTTGTCCTCCTCTTCTGGGTAGAAGCGGACGTTTTCCAGCAGGGCCACCTGGCCGTTTTCCAGGCGGTTCACTACCGCCTCGGCCTCAGGGCCGATGCAGTCGGGGGCAAAGGCAACCGGCTGGCCCAGCAATTGAGAAAGACGGGTGGCTACGGGGGCCAGGCTATTGCCCTCGCGGGCGACCTTAACCGCGCCTGTCTCTTTGTCCTTCTTGACGGGGCGGCCCAGGTGGCTGGTGAGGATCACTTTGGCGCCTGCCTGGGTGAGGGCCTGGATGGTGGGCAGGGAGGCGCGAATGCGGGTGTCGTCGGTGATGTTGCCCTGGGGATCCAACGGGACGTTGAAGTCGGCGCGCACCAGCACGCGCTTGCCGTTTAAATCGAAGCCAGATGACAGCAGGGATCCCAGTGTTTGTTTGGCCATCGTTGTTTTCCCCCGGACTGCAGAAAATCTTTATTTTTTCTTCCGTATGTATCCTACCAGCGATTGGGATCCCGGCAGTGAGACAGATGGGCTTCGGGATCCCCTTGTTCCGCTGCTTTTGCTGGGTCGGCCTTCCGTCTGCCCCTTGGCCCCGGCAATTGTAACGGTTTGCAAATAGAATAAAAATGTTGCTTTGTCGTTACCCTCATGCGTGTTGCCATTGCTGGTGGCGGGCTGGCCGGGCTGGCCTGTGCCAAGTATCTCTGCGATGCCGGGCATCAACCGCTCCTCTTTGAGCGGCGGGATGTTTTGGGTGGCCTGGTGGCTGCCTGGAAAGATGCCGACGGCGACTGGATCGAGACGGGGCTGCACAACTTTTTTGGCGCATACCCCAACACGTTGCAGCTGTTCCGGGAGCTGGGCATCTCCGATCGCCTGCAGTGGAAGGAACACAGCTTGATTTTCAACCAGCCGGACAAGCCGGGCACCTATTCCCGCTTTGACCTGCCGGATATTCCCGCTCCTTTCAACGCCATTGTCGGCATCTTGCGCAACAACGACATGCTCACCTGGGGGGAAAAGGTGAAGTTTGCCCTGGGGCTGGTGCCGGCCATGATTCGCGGCCAGCGCTATGTGGAGCAGATGGATCGCTATAGCCTCTTGGAATGGCTGCGGCGGCAGGGTATTGACGAGCGGGTCAACACCGATATTTTCATTGCCGTCTCCAAGGCCCTGGCCTTCATCAACCCGGAGGAGATCTCGGCCATGGTGCCCCTGACGGCCTTGAACCGCTTTTTGCAGCAAAAAGATGGCTCTAGGATTGCCTACCTAGACGGCGCTCCCCCAGAGCGGCTCTGCCAGCCGATGGTGGACTACATTGTCGCCCGTGGGGGGGAGGTTCATCTAAACGCGGCGTTGCAGGACATTCGTCTCAACCTCGATAACAGCGTGGCCGGGTTTTGCTTAGCCACCCCCTCTGGGCCGGTGGAGGTGACTGCCGATGCCTATGTCTCGGCCCTTTCGGTGGATGCCCTCAAGGAGCTGTTGCCGCCCCAATGGCAAGGGATCCCCTATTTTCAGCAGCTCCAGGAACTGGAAGGGGTGCCGGTGATCAGCCTGCAGATCTGGTTTGACCGCAAGCTCACCCACATCGATCACTCCCTGTTTTCCCGCTCGCCGCTGTTGAGCGTGTACGCCGACATGAGCAACACCTGCCGTGCCTACGCCGATCCGGAGCGATCGATGTTGGAACTGGTGCTGGCCCCTGCCGCCGAGTGGATTGAACGCAGCGACGAGGAGATCTTGGCCGCCACGCTGGAGGAGTTGAAAAAACTCTTTCCCCAGCACCTCACCGGCCCCAACCCCGCTCGCGTGCGCAAATGGGTGGTGGTGAAAACGCCGCGCTCGGTTTACAAGGCCACCCCCGGCAGACAGCAATATCGTCCCACCCAAGTTACCCCCATTCCCAACTTCTTCTTGGCGGGCAGCTACACCCTACAGCCGTTCCTGGGCAGCATGGAGGGAGCGATTCTCTCCGGCAAATGGGCGGCTGAAGCCATCAACCAAGGGATCCCGTTTCAACCTGCCTCTGTCTCGGCCTCGACTTTGGCAGCAGCGGGGGTCTAGGTCGTGTTGATCTTATGTTAGGATAGAGAGAGTAATTTATAGAGGAAAGAGGATGAAGTTGGTTTTTTTAGA
>NZ_JANSIF010000048.1:0-26672 GCF_047461935.1 Synechococcus sp. R55.4
TGTACTTCATCAAAGCGCATTCCTCCCGGCAGTGACCCTACGGGTACAGTGCGGGGCTCCTGCGATTTCTAGCTGACGCGACAGAGATTTAGGGGTTTCCTTATCAATCCTCTGCAGTTGCGTTTTGCTGCAAATCTTAGGTTAGAAACGCTCAAATTACCTCAGAGCAAGGGTTTCCGTCATTGTCATCACTGAGGAAATAGCCAGAATAAAAGTAGCCATCGACCCAGCGATGGGCGCTACGACAACTCGGTGAACGAACGATGTTTCCCTCTCTTTTAAATCCACGTGCAGCAGGCATACTCCTATCGGGAGCTGTCTTGGGCATCCACTGCCAGGTGGCCATGGCCGCTCCCTTCCGCGACACCTTTGGCCACTGGGCCCAAGCCTACATTGAGACCCTCTCCGCTCAAGGAGTGTTGAACGGCTTCCCCGATGGTACCTTCCGCCCCAATGAGCCGGTGACCCGCGCTCAGTTTGCCACCATTGTCAATACCGCTTTCCGCCTCCGCAATACCTCCGGTACTTTTATCGGCTTTCGGGATGTGCCCCCCACCCACTGGGCAGCCAGTGCCATCTCGACGGCAGCGGCCAACAACTTAGTCGCAGGCTTTCCTGATGGCACCTTCCGTCCTGAACAGCCCGTTACCCGCACCGAAGCGCTGGTGGTTTTGACCAACGCCATTGGCAACACGGGAGCGATCCCAGCCGCTCAGCCCAGCGATCTCTTCAGCCGCTATCGAGATGCGGCAGCCATCCCCAATTGGGCCCTGGCACAACTTGCGGCAGCCAACCGCGCCGGGTTGATCGTCAATTATCCAGACCCGATGCTCTTGGAACCCAACCGTCCCGCCACTCGCGCCGAGGTAGCAGCCTTCACCCACCAGGCCATGCTTAACCGGGGATCCTTGGTGGCGCAAAACCCAGGGGGATCCCTCTCCGGTTCCCAGCCGGGCTTCGACCTGCGCCTTTCCACGCTGGCGGCGGGCACCTTGATGCAAACCACCACCCCCTTCAACGAGCGCCTCTTCATTGCCCCAAACGAAACCCGGCCCATGTCTTTGATCGTCCGCAACCCGATTCGCAACGCCCAGAGGGATATTCTGGTGCCTTTTGGCTCACGGGTGGATGGCCGCTTTGAGCCGGCCCCAGGGGGCACCCGTTTTGTGGCGGAAAGCATTATCGTCAACAACCAACTGTTCCCCTTGGCTGCCCAATCGGACATCATTCACGATGTCAAGGATCCCCGCTACACCACCACAGGCAAAATCATTCAGGATGCGGCCATCGGTGCAGCAGCAGGCGCTATTCTCGGCTTGGTAACCGGAGACAATGCCATTGCCACAGAGGAAGTGCTGGGGGCAGGGGTGGCCGGAGCGGTAATTGGCAATGTAACGGCACCACAGGTGGTGGTGCTGGATCCCAATCAGGTGATCGAGTTGCGCCTCACTCAGGATCTGGCGCTGGCCCCGACATCCCGATAACCGGTGCAAGGCCGGAATAAGCGGTGTCGGCACGGCTATCTCCCCAGCCAATCCAAAAGGGTTGTTCCCCCCAACCACAGGCCGATCAAAATGGAAGTGGTCAGCAGTCCTCCTGCTACACAGATCAGGGATCCCAAGCTGCACAGGATCCCGTCTTCTTCCAGGAGGCCAAAGGCGGTGACGAAAACCCCCATCGCCGGCAGGGTGTTGGTGCCTGGAACGGGGATGATCATGGAAATCCCCATCAAGCCAATCCAGGTGCCCAGCCAGACTTGGCCGAGCCGTGTGGTGCAGAGCTGCCGCCAGCGGGGACGGGCAATGTTTTCAATACGCTGCAGCCACGGGATCCCAGCCTGCACCCACTTTTGAAAATGCTTCCGTTCAATAGAGGTCTGCAACACCCATTTCGGCAGCCAAGGAGTGGTTCGCCCTGCCAGCATTTGTGCGGCCAGCAACAGGATGACCACGCCAAAGGGAGTGGAATAGCCGGGAGCCGGCAGAGGCAAAGCAGAAGGGAAAGAGAGCACCGCCAAAAACAAGCCAAAACTGCGCTCGCCCGCCAGTTTTAGAATGTCTTCGATGCGGATCAACCCTTCCGGGGAGGGCTCGGGTTGCTCTGGGCTCTCGGGAAGGCGGGAAAACCGGGCTAGCTCTTGAGACAGACGGGCCATAGAGGGGGCAGGGCTGGAGCGGGCAAAGTTTGGCAACGGGTGGGCACTACCTGGAGGGCCAACGATAGCCTACTGCAAATTCAAGTTGTGTTGGATATCTTGAGCAAAGGGGTGGTTTTGGAGAGGTGACATGCTCGGTGACAGGTTCAAGAGGGCCGTAAACATCAGCAGCCTTGAGCGACAGCAGAAGGCTCCGACTCAGTTCCGCAAAGGGGGGCGTGGGCTGGGATGGCTCCTGTTGCTGGGATCCCTACTGATAGTGGGGCACGGTGTGGCCCTGGCAGAAGCGCAGTTGGAGGTGGGCACTTCCACCACCCTATCCCCGCAGGCAGCTCCGCCGGTGTTACCACCCCCCCCTGTGGGAGTCCGACAAATTTCCCTGGATACCGATCCCGAACAAACTGCCGATATGCCCCTTTCCCTGATGGCCGAACAGGTGTTGGAGGCGGTGTGCGAAGCCCAGATTGATGCCCAACGGGCCTTGGCTCTCATGCCCGACCTGAGCGAATCCCACATCCGTACTGCCTGTCCGAAGCGGCTGATCCCCAAAAGCTGAGAGGTCGCCCCCAAGTTGGCGCTGAAAAGTAGCCGGAAATACGTTCACTGCCAAGGAAAGGTGGTACTCAACCTGTGTACCTCTTTCTTCAGAGAGCCTTCCATTTATGATCAGCCTTTTTATGAGAGAGCCTGTCTGGTAGGGATCCTGGCGGGGGAACTCAACCGAACAGGCAAGCTGGGGGCGCTCTAGCGTGGACTTTGAACTACGGGCCGGGGAGATTTACGCTCTCCGGGGGGAGAATGGCGCCGGGAAAACCACCCTGATGAACATGCTGGCGGGCCTCTACCAGCCGGATGCTGGCGAGATTCGCCTGCGGGGCCGCCCAGTGCGGATCTGCTCCCCACACCAAGCCATCCAACTGGGCATCGGTATGGCGAAGCTTATGTGGTGCAAAGCTTTACAGGTACCGGCAACATTGTTACACTGACCTAAGATTGTCTGCATCATTGTGCAAATAAATTCACAGACAGCCTATAAGTTTTGTGCGGATCTACACTTGGCATCACTGACTTGAGGGGAAGCCATGCCCAAAAAAGCCGCCAGCACAAAACCAAAAACAACTAGGGCAACCTCAAGAGAAGAGACCAAGCCCGATCCGCAAGGGGCGATTGCTGCAGAAATCCAGCGCCTTTCCGATACCTACGGCATCTCTAAGGAACTCCTGGAGAATTTTGCGCGGTTTGTGGTCAGGCAGCTACAGCCACCGCCTCGGTTGTCTGTCAAAGAGCTGCAGAAAGCGATTTACAACCACTTTGGCGTTAAAAACGCAGCCGAGCTGAGAAAGTCAGCCAGCTTCAAACTGGCAACCAGCGGCATGGGCAAGCTGAGCTTATCCAACATAGACGATTTGGAGCGCATTTATCGTCAGCACATCGGGATCCTTCCCAACGAAGAGGGGGAAGAGGGGTATGGCTGCATCAACGGGATCAACATCTTCAAGTACGACTTGCCATGGCGGGTTTTTGGACTTGACCCCGATCGAGCTACCAATGAGGACATCAAAGCTGCCTTTTATCGCCTGAGCAAGATCTACCATCCCGATTCTCCAACCGGGGATGACAAAATTTTCCAGCGATTGACTCTCTTCTACAAAAGCCTTACGGAGAAATTTGAGCAATGGCTATAGTCTATGTTTCTTCAAACAAGCTCGCCGAATTTTTGGGTATCAGCCTTGAGGAACTCAGGGAGATTGAAGCCTACTTTGACAGTATCCCTGATGATGAGTGGGAACTGGTGGAAGGTAAAGACTATCGCGTTATCAACAAAAGTTCGGGGCTGAGAGAATACACGCAGTCTGGTGCTTACGCCATTTTATCCTTTTTAAGGTCTAGGTCAGAGCAAGGTCGTAAGTACTCTACAGACACAAGCATTAGGAATTGGTTCAAGGAAGAGTATCGCAAGAGGCAGAAGGCTCTGGTGGATCATAGGATCCTCGAAAACAGCTCCTCTCTGGTCAGAAGACAAGATCAGTTTTGGCTATCTCTTCAAGATGTTGTGACGATCTTTGGAACTCGAACTGATTACCTTAAGAAAGCGCTTGAGATTGCATCAAAACAAAGTAAACTCATCAAAGACGTTCATTACACACGCTTTGGCAACGACGACACTGTCTACCTCTCTTTGCGAGGCATCTATGAGCTTGCCAAGATTATGGTAGAAGTCCTCAAGCAAAACCACAGAAAAGACTGGTGTCGAGATGTTGGCGAACGCATTGAACCCCAGATTCAGGCAATCGTCAAGACAATCCAGGATAGACAAAGGCAGATAGAAAGAGCAAAAGAGCTTGCAAGAAGAAGGGATAAAAATCTCTGTAGAGTTACTCGAAAAACAGCCAGTAGCCTAACGGTTCACCATCTCTACTCTGAAGCGCACTATCCAAAGATTGCAGCAAATCCTTCCAACCTGATTACTATAGCCAGCGAAGTGCATAGCCACTTTCATCAGTGGATGGGAGGTTTCAACGAGCCATGTACAATTGATGACTTCATCAAGTATGTTTTGGAATACTATCCTGAGAACAAAAACCTGATCATCTGGTTGGGACAACAGAAGGCCAGTCTTGGGCCGCAGTTGCCCATTGGCAAGGGGAGAGAGCATGTGCTCTACATTCCCCTCCAGCGTGTAACTTGAAATAACCCATTGGTTATCGGTTGTTTTCAGGTCATTCCAACCACCTTAGTCAGGTTTGTCCGTCCTTGAGGATCCTTGATCTCTTTTTGGGGATCCCTCTTTCTTCGAGCAATCTGCATCTGTCTCACTTGAAACAATAGAGGCCATAGCACACTAAGGGATCCCTAAACCAAGCCCTGATTTAAGATCTCGCGGGAACGGGCGATGGCTGCTCTCAAGTTGGCCCGCTGGGTGTAGCGCATCGTCATGGCGGCAGTTGTGTGGCCCAGCAGGTGCTGGATATGTTCGGGGGCAACGCCGCGATCCAGCAACAAGGTGGCAAAGCTGTGGCGAAACTGGTGGGGGGTTTGATGTCCCGGCTCAGGCTCGGTTAGCTTGAGCACAATATGCCGCAGGCCATCGTAGGTGAGGGGGCGCCCCCGGTAGGCCAAGCAGCGAGATTGGGAAACAAACAAGGGATCCGTCGGCGCGCACGGGCCCCGTTCTCGGCTCAGATACTGTTGCAACAGCTCGGAGAGGGGATCCCCTACTGCCACAGCGCGAGGTTTACTCCCCTTGCCACAGCGCACTTCCAACAGGGATCCCTCAGGGCTGATTTGAAAATCTTGAACGGTTAAGTCCAACAGCTCCTGGGCCCGCAGCCCGCACTCCAGCATCAGGCGAATCAAAGCCGCGTAGCGCAGAGAATGGTTTTGGGCCCGCTGCAACACCCGCTGCAACAACAACCGATCCAGATCGCGAGGCAAACGAGCGGGTAGGCGGGCAGGTCGAATGGCTTGAGTGGGCAGGGGATCCTGAAGGTAACCCCGTTGCCTGGCCCATTCAAAAAATTGTTGCAAGGCCAACCGCTTGAGGTTGTAGGTGGCCGGGGAAGCGGGCGGATGGATCCGCTGGCCAGAGCGGCTTTGGAATGGTCGCCCTTTCAAGCTGTTCAAAAAGGACTGGACGTGGGCAGGCTGCACCTGGGGCAGCGGCACCGGGCAAGTTTTGGCAAACTGCTCCAGAGCAATGCGGTAGGTACGGCGGCTGGCAGGGGCCAGATCCCGCTGCCGCTCCTGCAAAAATTGCGCCGCCAGATGGCTGAGGCTGGGAACAGGGCCAGTCGGCTGACTCTGGGGATGGGTCTCCTGAGCCCAGCCCGATCGAGGCTCCCTCATCCTGCCACCTCCATCCCTCTGCTAGCCCTTAACTTTATCCTCAACTTGTGGCCAGCTGCTGTCCAGAGAGGGATCCCGACCTGAGAGTCGATGGCTACTGGCCGGGCAGCAGGTGTTGGGTGATGAAATCCGTGTACACCTCGCCCCGCAAAAAAGCCTCGTGGCGCAGGATCTGCTGGTGGAAAGGGATCGTGGTGGGCACCCCAGTGATGGCGCATTCCCCCAAAGCCCGCTGCATGCGGCGGATGGCTGCTGCCCGGTTAGGCCCCCAGACGATCAGCTTGCCCAACAGCGAATCGTAGTAGGGGGGAATGGTGTAGTCGGTGTAGATGTGGGAATCCATGCGCACCCCCGGCCCCCCAGGGGGCAAATAGGCACTGATCGTGCCAGCGCAAGGCCGAAACTGCTGCTTGGGATCCTCGGCGTTGATGCGGCATTCGATAGCATGGCCCCGCAACTCCACATCCTTCTGGCGAAAGGTGAGGGGTTGACCTTGGGCAATGCGAATCTGCTCGGCAATCAGATCCAGCCCGGTCACCATCTCAGTAACCGGATGCTCCACCTGGATGCGGGTGTTCATCTCGATGAAGTAGAACTGGCCATTTTTGTCCAGCAAAAACTCCACCGTGCCCACCCCCACGTAATTCACCACCTTGGCCGCTTTCACCGCCGCTGCTCCCATGCGGGCGCGCAAGCTTGCAGTCAAAGCCGGGCTGGGGGCCTCTTCCAACAGCTTTTGATGCCGCCGTTGAATGGAGCAATCCCGCTCGTACAGATGCACCACATTGCCCTGGCTATCCGCCAAGATCTGAAACTCCACATGACGGGGGCGCTCGATGAACTTCTCCAAGTAAACCCCGCCGTTGCCAAAGGCTGCTTGGGCTTCCCCCTGAGCGGTGCGCAGCATCTTCAGCAGCTCCTGGGCATCCCGCGCCACCCGCATACCCCGCCCCCCGCCACCGGCGGTGGCTTTGATGATCACGGGGTAGCCGATTTTCTCCGCCAGCTTCACTGCCTCCTCCTCAGAGGTGATCAACCCGCGGCTGCCCGGCACCGTCGGCACCCCCACCGCTTGCATGGTCTCGCGGGCCGTGGCCTTGTCGCCCATCTTGCGCATCGCCTCTGGCGAGGGGCCGATGAAGATCAAGTTGTGGTCGGCACACATCTCGGCAAATTTGGCATTCTCCGCCAAGAACCCATAGCCCGGATGAATGGCAGTGGCCCCGCGGGTGAGGGCTGCCGAGATGATGTTGGGAATGTTGAGGTAGCTTTTGGCCACCGGGGCATCTCCTACGCAAACAGCCTCGTCCGCCAGTTGGACGTGCAGGGAGTTCTGATCCGCAGTGGAGTAAACGGCCACAGTTCGGATCCCCATTTCCTGACAGGTGCGGATGATGCGCAGGGCAATCTCACCCCGGTTGGCGATCAGGATCTTGGTGATGGGCGGCATGAGGGAGGTTCAGAGCAGAGAGATAACTTGACCGCTAAAGCCAGCAGTCTGTGAACGCAAGGTTAAGTTTAGGTGCTCATCCTACTATGCCAACCAGAGGGAAGAATAGAGAAGGCTGGTGGGGATCCCGCATCCGGCCAATCCAGCCGACAACCTAGCTGGGGCTGAGGCTACAGGGATCCGGCTGCAGCAGAATCCCGGTGGGGGCAAACTGCGTGACCCAAAACTCCACATCTTGAAACTGGCGACGCAGGGTGTCGCGCGCTTGGGCGGCCAGCTCCAGGCTGGGCATGATCCCGAAGACCGTTGGCCCTGACCCCGACATCAGGGATCCCAGGGCCCCCGCCGAGAGAAGAGCTTGGCGCAGCTCCCCTACAATTGCATACTCCGGCAAAACCACCTGTTCCAAGTCATTGCGCAAACTCCTGGCTAACGCCGGCGGATCCTGACGGCTGAGAGCCGCCAACGCCTGCGGCAAGGTGGGCAGCGCGGGTTCAGATGGGGCAGTCGCTCCCAAGATCTCCCGGCGAGAACGAAAGGCTTGATAGGCCCAGGCAGTCGAAACCCCCAGGTGCTTGGGCTTGGCCAGCAGCACAGGGATCCCTTCCCAATCGGCCAGCGGCTCCAAAACTTCCCCGCGCCCGGTGGCCAGTTGCGTTCCCCCCTGGATACAGAAGGGAATGTCGGATCCCAAGCGGGCTGCCAAACTCTGCAACTCTCCCACCGTCAGGCCCAGCCCCCACAGTTGGTTTAACCCCACCAAAACCGCCGCCGCATCAGCCGAGCCCCCCGCCAAACCTGCTGCCACCGGAATGTGCTTTTCGATGTGGATCTCCACGCCGGCGGAAGAGTGACACTCTTTTTGCAGCAGCTCAGCGGCTTGATAGGCGAGGTTGCGGGCATCTGTGGGCACTTCTGGATGATCGCAGGTGAGGTGGATCCCGTGAGGACGGCTCTTCAACTGCAGTCGATCCGCCAAATGAATGCTCTGCAACACCATCGCCACCTCTGAATACCCGTCAGGACGGGATCCGAGGATTTCCAGGTAGAGGTTGATCTTGGCGCGGGCAATCAGGGTACAGGCTTGCATGGGGTGAAAATCTGGGTCAGCAACAAGTCTCAACTCCCCTTAGCCTGTACAGACCTGATCAAAACACAGACTTATCCGGGGAGGTCTCCCAGCCCGATTCTAACGGCAATGGATCCCCTTTCTAGCTGCCGGAGCGCGGCCATGGCCCCAGCCACTCTCCACCGCGAAAGCGCCAGCGGGGAAACAAAATGCGCATTACCACCCAAGCGCTGAGGTAAAGGCAAACCCAGACCACACTGTAGTGGAGAATAAAATCTCCCAAATCAAACCGTTGGGTTGGGATATAAGGAAGACCCACCACCTTCAAGACTGTACCCAAAAAAAGCCCTTCCCAAATGCCGGCCAAAAGCTGAAGGATCCCAGGCCAATCGTGATCCCACATCCACCCCATCAGATAGTTATAAACGACATCCCAAACACAGCCAAACAGACCCACGTAGAGCAATACCCAAAAATAGGTGAGGCTGCCGCCATGTCCGGTGATCCCAAAATAAAAGGGTAAACTTGCCAAAACACCAACGGTGGCCAATAAGAAAATGCGAGTTTGCCAGCGGCCAATCAGGGTCGGAGTCATCTTTTCCTCCAGCAGTTTTGCCTATCGAGATCATCAGGATCCGTGTCGCTCCCAGTCTGTTTGAGGGAACCTTCTGGCCCTCACCCCCAACCCTTCCCCCTTTGGTATAGAAGAGTTGGGGATCAACGCAACACCCCTTTCACCAGGTTCAACGGGATGGGGAATAGCCATGATGTGTCGCCAACAATAGCGTTGATAACCATAAACATCCGGCAAAATCCAGGAGCGTTGCCCAATGTCGGCAAGCTAGGGGCTGATGTTTAGGGCCCACTTGCACCATTGCCACAGGGATCGGATCCCTTCTAAGCCTTTGACCCCCGGTGCCCGCAGTCGAGCCAGGTGTTCCACCGAGCGATGGGCACAGTACTGTAAACCCAAAAACGTATCCACCGGCGCATAGGGCCCGCCCAAGGTGATGATCCCAGCGGCGTACATTCGCCCATCCCGGTTGCGCATCTCCACCAGCTCAAAGTCGTTGGAGACATGCAAGCGCCCGTGAGGATTGAGGGGCAGGTTGTAGTGGGTAATTAGATCGTTGAGGAGAGGATTGGTCATGGGATCCGAAACCAAACCCGTACAGTCGATAACGAAATCGGCCTCCACCTTTAATTGCGTGTTGTTGTGGGTACCTCGAATGTAGGTTACCGGCTTACCCTTGTCGCCGGGAACCACCGACTCCACCTTGCCGAACACAATCGAGTACCAGCCCTCTCGCAACCCTTGCCGCACGATCCGCCGCCATTTCCGCCGACTTGCTGTCGTGGTGCCGCCCCAAGCTTCCAGCAGTTCGCGCCGTTCCAGGGGGGTCGCCGCTTCCAATTTGGCACGCAGAACTCCTCCCCAAGTGCCCTTGGGCCAGTTGAAGGGCTGAAACTCCCAATGGTTATCCACTGCCCGTTTGGCTCGTCCGAAGCGATTACCGCTTTTGGGCGCACGGCTCAGATGCACCACCGAGATGCGGGGGTTGACTTTGCGGGCTTCGTAAAGGCGTTCCATCACCTGAGAGGCGACGATCCCAAATCCCCGAATTAGGACGGTGCCACCTTGTTTCTCCAACTGCTCATAAACGTGATCATGAGGCTCATAGCCGTGTACCACCGATCTCAAATCTCCTGTTTTTTCGCGAAACTCCTGCAGGTCGTTGAGCAACTTGATGGCCGGATATCCAGTTGCCAAATGGAGATACTTGGCCACCATAAAACGGTGATCCGTATGGCCGGGCCGCGTTGCCGAATAGGCCACCACATATCGCCCATCCTCCGTTTTGCGAATGGCGCGAATATGGCCGTAACACAACATTTGCTCCCAACCAATTCGGGCTGCCTCCCGATCCATTGAGGCAAATACATCCCCCGCCCGCGGCGTATAGGTATCTGCCAACAAGGGCTCACTAAATACCTGCCACAAAAAGCCGAATGCTTCCAACAATCGGCCGGAGAAAAAGGAACGCCAAGCATCCCGCAGAGCATAGCCAGGCCAGCCCCAAATGTTGTCTGGACAAGAATCGGAGCCAGAGCGAATTCGCTTCCAGCGGGGGATCTGGCAGTTGGTCAAAAGCCGTTCATACCGTTCGTAGGGTTTGCGGGCAATGCTGATGACGCGGATGTGTTCCGGTCTGACCCCGTAGATGCGCAGGGTATCCACCCAGACAAAGCTGCCGATACCGCCGCCCAAGGCCAAATAGAGGGTCTCTTCCACAGGTAGTCCGGTGGCTTTGAGGGCGCTCAGGGCAATTTGCTCAGCTCGAAACAAATCCGGCGGCGGAAAATCCGAGCCAGGCCGCACCTCGGGAAGCTGCTCTGGGGCAAAAACCACCGTGGAAGCCGGGGGAACCTCAAATGCGGTGTCGGGTTGGGTGGCCGGGCGAATCAGTTCGGTGCGCGGCTCCAGCAAAAGAGTAGGGGTGGCGGTCAGAAGGGTGGCATTGGGATCCCTGGGGGACACCAAACCCACGGTGATGCTGTAGGGGCCAAGCTCCACCACTTCTCCCCCCTGGAGCACCCGGCGTGCCTGACGGATTTTTTCCCCATTGATGCGGCTGCCGTTGGCACTGCGATCTTCATAGATGACCTGGCCATCCTCACCGAGATAGACGAGGGCGTGATAACGGGAGATCTCCTGGCTGGCAAACACAGCCCGCGCCACTTCTCGACCTTGCCATTCCTGTGGCAATTGGGCCAGCTCCCTGCCCAAGGCAAGAGGCAATGGAAAAATCAGCTCCTGCTGTTCTTCGGTGATGGGATCTTCCCAGCTCAGTTGAATTTGCATAGCTTCTGCTCACCTTTATAAAAATCATGATGGAGCCATTGAGAAAACCCAGAACAACGCGACCTCACAGGTCACTTTTGGTTTGCCCGGGATCCCTTTTTTCTATCCCCCACGGACTTGGATCAGCCACTGGGATCTGTAAGAAGAATTAAGAAGAATAGAAAGGGTTGGTCCTCTAGAGAGGAGGTTGTGGGGCTTTGCCAGCTTCTGGAGGAGGGATCACCAAGGTAGCGCTCAAGACCAAATGTCCACAGTAGGGACAATTCTGACCCTGATATTCTGGGGGCAGGTAGTGAGGGTTTTCCAGGCGGCTGCACTTAACCTTGAGGGTGTCCAAAGTGCCGCGGCTGAGGAGATCCCCCTGATCCTTCCTGGCCACTTCTATAGACTTCACCCTCAGCACAATGTGCCCCAACTGAATTTGGCTATTGGCCTCAAGCGCAGGCTCCTCCTGAATCATTTTTCGGCCATTCACCCAGACAGGGTTGGGCTGCTTAGGAGGCAAACGATCCCGAGTTAAGTTGCGAATGTGAAAGTTTAAGGTTTTGGGATCAAAATAAAGCCCGGCGTGAACTCCTGAGACCGAGCGAGTTGGGTCATTGAGCACCACATCACAGCTGGGATCCCGTCCAATGGTAACCAGCTTAGAGGGGACAGGCGAAACCGTTTGCGATCGGCGCCGGTCGGCCTCGGTCCATTCTAAAGTGAGTTGACACACGATCCCATTCTCCACAGTTCAGCGCCTCCATTCCCTAGATCGGCTTCAGCATATCGAAAGGTCAGCTTGGGGAAAGCAGAAGATGTCTTTTTCGTCAAAATTGTTATCTTTTTGGATAACTATAACCTACTCCCCTGACCAAAGGCTTGCGCTGATCCGGATCACCTGAGTTGGGATCTCCGAGTTACATTCCTGCTGGAGACCGTGCCCAAACGCTCCGCGCCGCTTCCGCGACCACCCTCAGCTCCTCTTCCAGAGGGAGAGGGGAGCCAGACGGAAAGGTTTCATTCATGATGTTTAGACCATGATGTTTAGAGTGACTACATACTCGACTTTATCCCCACCCGATTTGAAGCAACAAAACTCGATCTCCTCAGGAACGGCGAGGCCGTTCAAGTTTGACCGAGGTGGCCTGATCCCTTGGCCGGAAGCCTCAGAAATCCACCTGAGAGATAGGGCCTAGAGTGAGTTTTGAGTTTCTGGGGATCCTGCAAGACTAGTATCCTCTGTGTCTTTATCCAAACCGTTTTCAAAGCACTCCGGTAAATGTGAAACTGCCGCTGCCCAGCCGCTCCTGCCGATCGAACACACTGATGGTGAGCTGATGGGATCCCGTTTGAGTGAGGGTAAAGCGATTCTGGGTCAGGGTCAGCCCTGTAACGGTGCAGGTGGTCGCCCCAACGAAGCAGCCGGGCAACTGAGCGGCATCAAAAGCTCCCAGAGTTACGAAATTGCCGAGTGGGGTGGTGACGGAAGCCAAAAAGGCGTTGGAACCCCGGATCCCGGCAGGGGCTTCTACCCGGAAAGACACCACAAAGGTCGGGGTTTGCCCCACCGAGACGGTGCGCGGGGAGAGATCGGTAATGGTGAGGGACGGAGCAGGTATGGGAGGTGGCAGGGGCGGAAGATTGCTGCTGCCGGTTGTACCCCCACACCCCACCAGAGCGCTGCTCAGCAGCACCAGCACTGGGATCCGTTCATGTATCCGCTGCATCATCTCTTCTCCATCCCCAAAAGATCCCAAAGGAGTCTCAAAAGACCTTCTTTCTTGAGCTTATTGTCCGAGGTTGATCTTCACCAAGCCAGTGGGCAGAAAGGAGAGAACCTGGCAAGCAGCGGCCTGGGATCCTTCGCTTATTCCCCTTGCAAAAGGCTTTGGCAGGCTGTGGCAATGGACCAGTCCTCTTGGGCTGAGATCACCAGAACCCGCACCGGAGCATCGCAGGTGCTGATATCGCAGTTGCGGGGGGATCCGGCATTCAAAACCGGGTCGATCTGGATCCCCAAAAAACCTAGGTCTGCACAGGCTGCCGCCCGCACCGGTGCTGAGTTTTCCCCAATCCCCCCAGAAAACACCAGCGCATCCAGCCGATCTAAGCTCATGAGCATTGCCCCAATCTGGCTGCGCAGACGGTGGACAAACAGATCGAAAGCCAGCTCCGCCCGGGCATGGCCTGCCTCCACTGCCTCCAACACAACCCGCATATCGCTGCTTAGGCCGGAAACGCCCTTCAGCCCTGATTCTCGGTTCAAGATCCGATCCAGTTCATCCACGCTCATGCCCTGGCGCAACTGATGGATCAAAATGCCCGGATCCACCGACCCCGACCGGGATCCCATCATCAAGCCCTCCAGAGGGGTATAGCCCATGGTGGTATCCACGCTTCTGCCCCCGCGAATAGCCGCCAACGAACAGCCGTTGCCCAGGTGACAGGTGATCAGCCGCAACTCTTCCAGGGGTCGGTTCAAGATCTCGGCAGCGCGACGGGCGCAATGCTCGTGGTTAATGCCATGAAACCCGTAGCGGCGGATCCCTTGTTCAGCCCAGGCATAGGGGAGGGGGTAGAGGGCTGCTGCCGGGGGCATTTGCTGGTGGAAGGCGGTGTCGAAAACGGCCACCTGAGGGATCCCGGGCAACAGTTGACTCAGCAGACGAATGCCGGCTAGCGCGGCAGGGTTGTGGGCCGGAGCCAAGGGGATCAGTTGCTCGATCGCCCGCTCCACCTCCGGTGTAATTAAGGTAGGCTGCCGGTACAGGGATCCCCCATGCACCACCCGATGGCCAACGCCGCCGATCTCAGCCGCCTGGGAGAGCAGGGATCCCTCCCCTTGCCAGAGGCTTTGAAACAGCGGGGCCAATTGGCCGATCCCCCTCTCAGGTGAAACGGAGGGAAAAGGTTCCCACCCACCGCCTCGCCGACGGGTCTGGATGAGGGCCTCCCCCGGCTTGTAGGTGAAATCCACCTGGGCTTGCCAGATGGGCGTGGCCTCCACCCTTCCCTCAACCGCCAGAAATAGGGAGGATTTGAGGCTGCTGGAACCGGCATTGACGACCAGAATATTCACAGCGTGTCTTCGTCGGCCTTCGCAAGGCTTATCGACTTCAAGCTAACGCTCAATCTCGACTTTGACTTCGGACTGCAACCGTTGGTAACACGCTCCAGCCTGGGCCTCCCCTAGGCAGTTTGCACTTGGCGCACCAACCCAGTCGCCCTCAGAGCAGCCAAAGCGCGATCCCGGTAACGGCCATAGCGCTCCTGCTTGTTGCGAAGCTGGCGCCCCTCCAAATCCGGCAGCAGCCCAAAATTGGCCGGCATCGGCTGAAAATGCTTGGGATCCGCGCTGCTGATGAATTGAAACAGGGATCCCATCATCGTCTCGGGGGGCAGCGTGATCAAAGGCAACCCCAGAGCCAAGCGGGCGGCGTTCTGTCCGGCCAACCATCCCCCTGCCACTGCGCAGGCATAGCCCTCGGTGCCCACCAACTGGCCGGCGGCAAACAGCGTGGGTCGGCGACGGAATTGCAAGGTCGGCCACAAAAGCTGGGGGGAATTCAAAAACGTATTGCGGTGCATCACCCCAAAGCGGACAAACTCCGCCTGTTCCAGGCCAGGGATGAGACGAAAGACCCGCTGCTGTTCTCCCCATTTCAAGTTGGTTTGAAAGCCCACCAAGTTCCACAACTGCCCTGCTTTGTCCTCTTGCCGCAACTGCACCACCGCATAAGGACGGGATCCCGTGCGCGGATCCACCAGCCCCACCGGCTTCAAGGGGCCAAAACAGAGGGTGTCTTTGCCTCGTCGCGCCATTTCTTCAATCGGCAAGCAGCCCTCGAAAAACTTGCGTTCCTCTCGTTCAAAATCCTTGAGGGGTGCCTGCTCCGCCTCCACCAGTGCCTGCCAAAACCGTTCATACTCCGCCTCCGTCATGGGGCAGTTGAGATAGGCTGCCTCCCCCTTGTCGTAGCGGGAAGCCTGAAACACCACCGCCCGGTTCAAGGAATCCCCGGTAACAATGGGGCTAGAAGCATCGAAAAAGCTCAGGTACTCCAGGCCCGTAAAAGCTTGCAGCGCCTTGGCCAGGGGATCGCTGGTCAGAGGGCCGGTACAGAGGACGGCAATGCCTGCCGGGATCTCCGTTACTTCCTCCCGGCGCAGGGTGATGCGGGGATGGTTTTGAATGGCTTCCGTGAGAGCCTGGCTGAAGCGGGCCCGATCCACCGCCAATGCCCCTCCTGCCGGCACTGCATGGCAATCCGCCGTCGCGATCACCAGGGATCCCAGTTGTCGCAGTTCTTCCTTGAGCAGCCCTGCCGCCCGATCGCTGGCCGCAGCCCCAAAGGAGTTGCTGCACACCAGCTCCCCCAACTGATCGGTGTGATGGGCCGGGCTCTGGCGCACGGGGCGCATCTCCGAAAGAATGACAGGCACTCCTAACTGGGCAATTTGCCAAGCGGCCTCTGTCCCCGCCAACCCCCCGCCCACAACATGGATGGGGGCAAAGGCTCCCGCTCGTGCAAGCGGGCTGGAAGCCCTTGGGTTAGTTGGAGGGTTCATCACAACCTCCGGGAGGGAAGAGAAGAATAGAACGCACCCTGCCGAGGCCGGAAACGGCCCAGGTCAGACCCACTATACCAACCATCAGCATGGCCCGACCTGCACGAGGCAAGTGACCCAGAGGCGGGATACGCTACTATAAGTACCCGCTGACACCCAGGATCCCGACCCATGACGGAAACGGCTGACCTTTGGCCACAGCTTTTGGGGCAGTTGCTGGATCGGCAATCTCTGAGCGAAGCCCAAGCTGAACAGTTGATGAACGGTTGGCTCCAGAACCAAGTGCCAGATGTGGTGTCGGGGGCGATTCTGGCGGCCCTGCAAGCCAAGGGTGTGAGCGCTGGTGAACTGGCCGGCATGGCACGAGTGCTACAGCGGGCTTCGCTGGGATCCCCGCTGGACTTGCCTCTCCTGGTGGATACCTGTGGCACCGGCGGCGATGGGGCCGGCACTTTTAACATTTCCACGGCGGTGGCCTTTGTGGTCAGTGCAGCCGGGATCCCGGTGGTTAAACATGGCAACCGTTCCGCCTCTGGCAAGGTCGGCTCGGCGGATGTGCTGGAGGCCCTGGGGGTGAACTTGGGGGCTGAGCCAGAGCGGGTGCGGGCGGCTGTGGCGGAAGTGGGCATCACCTTTTTGTTTGCTCCCCAGTGGCACCCGGCCATGCGGGCGGTGATCCCCTATCGGCGGGCCCTCAAGGTTCGCACCATTTTCAACCTGTTGGGGCCCTTGGTCAACCCCCTCTATCCCAACCGCCAGGTGATCGGGGTTTACGCCCAGGAGCTGGTGCCGGTAATGGCAGAGGCCCTGCGCCTGTTGGGACGGGAAGGGGCCATTGTGTTGCACAGCTGCGAAGGTCTCGACGAGGCCGGTCTGGATCAACCCACCGATCTGGGCATCCTGTCCGGTGGGCTGGTACGGACGGAAGTCTTGAACCCTGCAGATTACGAGCTGACCCTGGCACCCACCCAAGCTCTCAAGGGGGGGGATGTGGCGGAAAATGCCGCCATCCTCACCCAAGTTCTCCAGGGATCCGGGACGCCTGCCCAGCAGGATGTGGTGGCCTTGAATGCTGCTTTGGCCCTGCAGGTGGCCGGAGTGGCCCCCGATTGGAGAGCCGGGATCGCCCAAGCTCGCGAGATTCTCGCCAGGGGTGCCGCTTGGGATCGCTTGCAACAGCTGGTTCATTTTCTCAAGGCTTGATGCCGGTAGGAGCCCAGGAGAGGGCGACAGGGATCCCACCTGAGCCTAGGGCTAAAACTCCCGCCCTCGCCCAAAGGCCAGAACTTCATCCACCCCCAAGCGAGGCTTGCGCGGCAGGTTACCCGCTGCCGCATATCCAACCGCCAGCAGCATCACCGGCACGTAGCGGTCGGCAATGCCGAACTCCCGCTTTACCCCTTCCGGATCAAAGCCGATCATCGGCCCGCTCACCAAACCCTTGGCCTGAGCCGCGATCATCAGCGCCATGGCAGCCATCGCCCCAGAGCGAATCGCTTCATCCCGCGCCAAGGTGGGATTGTGGAGATAGGTTGCCTGGGCCATGTTCACCCAGCCTTCCGCTTTTTCGGGGGGGAGGATCCCGGCAGCAACGCTTCTTTGCACAATTTCAGGCAGTTTCTCATACCCCCGCAGATCCCCCAGGATGATAAACACCACCGATGCATCCGCCACCTTCTGTTGGTTGTAGGCCAGAGATTTGAGGCGCTCTTTGTCTTCCGGGTCGGTGACCGCAACAAACCGCCAGTGCTGAATGTTGAAGGAAGAAGGAGCTTCCGTAGCATAAGCCACCAGCTCTCGGATCTCCGCTTCCGATAAACGGCGGCTGGGATCCAATTTGTCGGCGGAAATGCGCTCTTTCAGGGCAGTTAGGGCGTCCATAGGGATCCTCAAGTGTCGGTAGAAAGGCTGCTCCCCCCAAAGGTAGGGGCAGGATTGGCAAATGGCTATACATTCCGTGTTCAAACGGTCTGTCTTCTTTGTTATCTCCCTTTTATCCAGCCTGTGGCAACCGGGTGAGGCACAAACTGGGCCTTGGCAGGGCAGGCAAGCGGGATCCCTAACGCAAAGGCAGGTATGATGGAAAAACAAACTGGTCTCATCTGGGTCGCCCGGTTAATCGTCGGATTGGTGTGGTTGATGGGGAGAAGCAATCGGTGAACTTCGGTCGAGTGCTGACGGCCATGGTTACCCCCTTTACTGATGAGGGGGAGCTTAACTACGATGAGGCCGCTCGTTTGGCCGATTACTTGGCAACCCACGGCAGTGACGGCTTGGTGGTCTGTGGCACCACAGGCGAATCTCCCACCCTAACCTGGCAAGAGGAGTATGAGCTGTTCCGCGTGGTGCGAGATGCCGTAGCCGGTCGGGCTAAGGTGATCGCCGGGACGGGATCCAACTCCACCCGTGAGGCCATTGAAGCCACAAAAAAGGCCGCTCAACTCGGTTTGGATGGCTCTCTGCAGGTGGTGCCCTACTACAACAAGCCTACCCAGGCCGGCCTTTATGAGCACTTCAAGGCCATCGCCCAAGCCAGTGACCTGCCCATCTTGCTCTACAACATTCCCAGTCGGACAGGGGCCAGTTTACAGCCGGAGACTGTAGCCCAATTAGCAGAATTGGAAACGGTTGTCGCCATCAAAGAAGCCAGTGGTATGATGGATGTAGCTTCGGAAATTCGGCGACTCACTCCCTCGCGTTTCGCCATCTATTCGGGGGATGACTCTCTGACGTTGCCGCTCCTATCTTTGGGGGGGAGCGGGGTGGTCAGTGTAGCCAGCCACCTGGTTGGGTTGCAGTTGCAGGAGCTGATCCAGAGCTACATCAGGGGGCAACACGGTCAAGCTTTGGCCCACCACCTGCGCCTGTTTCCGTTGTTCAAGGTTTTATTCATCGAGACCAACCCAGTTCCAATTAAGGCCGCATTGGAGATGCAGGGTTGGCGAGTGGGTCGGGCGCGCCTTCCCCTAGCGCCTCTACAGCCCAGTTCTCTGCAGGTTTTGCGACAGGTGCTTGAAGAGATGGGCCTACTGGCTGAATCGAAGGGATCCGAACAAATGGCGACGAAAGTTTCATGATTGCATTTTTAGGCTTTGCTTCTGCCATGACCACGGTTTTCAGGGGTTTGCAAGGGGCTCTTTTGTGGCGTTTGACCTGTGGGTAAGTGGCTTTTTCCCCGAAAAGCTCTTTCCCAGCTTGGGAAGCAAATAAGTTGCGGCGGCTGAGTTCAGCTTTCACCCACAGCCTTGTTGGGGATAGCTTGTGCCCATTTCTGTTTTTGTTTTTTTACTGTTGAGGATCTAAACCCATATGCCAACACCACGTTCTTCAGTTGCTTCTCGTTCTGTAATCCCACAATCCACCTCTTCCGTTCAGATGATTCCGCTGGGCGGCGAGCGGGAGATCGGCAAAAACACATGGGCCTTCCGCTACGAGGACGACATTATCCTCTTGGATGCCGGTTTGGCTTTTCCCGATGAGAGCATGCACGGCGTGAACATCGTGCTGCCGGACATGACCTACATCAAGCAAAACCGCGACAAAGTGCGGGGGATGGTGGTTACCCACGGCCACGAAGATCACATCGGTGGCATCCCGTATCACCTGCGGGAATTTGATATTCCGGTCATCTACGGCCCCAGATTGGCGCTGGCGCTGCTGGAAGAGAAATTGCGGGAAGTGGGCCTGCTCAACCGCACAGAGCTGCGTCCTGTTGGCCCCCGTGAAATCGTTCCCTTGAGTAAGCACTTTTTTGCCGAATTCATTCGCAACACCCACTCTTTTGCCGATAGCTTTACGGTGGCTCTGCACACGCCTGTGGGCGTCATTATTCAGACCGGCGACTTTAAGATCGACCATACCCCCGTGGATGGGGAGTACTTCGACCTGCAGCGGTTGGCCGAACATGGGGAAAAGGGAGTGCTCTGCCTGATCAGCGACTCCACCAACGCGGAAGTGCCGGGGTTCACCCCCTCTGAAGCCTCAGTGGTGCCCGGTCTCACCAAGGCCATTGCGGGAGCCAAGGGACGGGTGATCATCACCACCTTTGCTTCTTCGGTACATCGTCTCAACTTGGTGCTGCAGATCGCCGAACAGCAAGGTCGGGTGGTGTCTCTGCTGGGCCGCTCCATGCTAAACGTGGTGGCTCATGCGCGGCGCTTGGGCTACATCCGCTGCAAGGACGAGACGCTGCAGCCGATGCATGTGATCAACAGCCTGCCGGATGACCGGGTGATCATCCTCACCACCGGATCCCAGGGAGAACCGCTGGCTGCTCTTACCCGCATCGCCAACGGTGAGCACCCGCAGTTGCAAATCAAGCCAGGAGACACGGTGGTGTGGTCGGCCAACCCGATCCCTGGCAACACGATCGCAGTCTCGCGGGTCATTGACAAGCTAATGGAGCTGGGAGCCAATGTCATTTACGGCAAAGACAAGGGCCTGCACGTTTCCGGCCACGGCTGCCAGGAAGACCAGAAGCTGATGATTGCCCTCACCCGCCCCAAGTTCTTCGTTCCCACCCACGGGGAATACCGCATGCTGGTCAAGCACGCCGAAACCGCCATGAGCATGGGGATCCCGCGGGAAAACATTGTAATCATCGACAACGGCGATGTGGTGGAGGTGAACCGGGAGCGCATTGCCATCACGGGCCGCGTCCCCTCTGGCCTGCAGATGATCGCCGCTTCCCACGATGGAGTGGTGATGGATGAGATGATGCAGGAGCGGCAGCAGATCGCCAAAGATGGCATGGTGACGGTGGTGATCAGCCTGGACGGCAGCGGCCAGTTGCTCTGCACCCCGCAGGTGCAAACCTTTGGCTTGGCGGGGGAAGGGAACCAACTCAAGGGATCCGACCTGAAACCCCTTCTGGAGAACACCCTTCGGCAAGCGTGGCCCCAATTTGCTCGCTCGCTGGAGCGGGGCAGCCTGGACATCGACTGGGCCGGCCTTAAGGGCGAAGTGGAGCGGGTGGTGCGCCGTTTCTTGCGAGAACAATTGCCCGGCAAGCCCACGGTGGCGGTTTTTGTGCAATCCCCTGAAGAGGAGTCTGTGTCTTCCCTGAGCGTGGAAACCCAACCGGAGCCGGTAGCGGGTGCTCTGGGCCGGCGGCGGCGTTCCTCGGCAGCGGTAGCTGCTTCCTAAAACTGGCCCGTTCTCCGTGGCTGGATCGTCTAAGCGCCTTTGGGATCCCTTGCCGAGCGCAAGGATCCTTCCTGTTGTGCCGGCTTGTATCCATCCGTGAGAAAACTGCGGAGGGCAGACTCTGCCGCCGCATCTGGTTGCAGGGATCCCACCTCGCTAAAGGGAGGGCAGCGGGTTTGGGGAGGGAGCGGTTGCCGAAGGGCGCTCAAGAAGGCATCGGCCAAATCGGCGTAGCCCCGGTCGTTGGGGTGAAAGCCGTCGGCCAGCGGGCCGGGAAAGAAGGACTCGCGTCGGTAGGAGCGGGGATCGCAGAGCAAGTCCACCACTGGGATCCCCTGTTGGCTTAAGGGGTTGATGGCCCGTTGCGTGAGGCCAACCGAGATCAGGGAGAGCAGTTGGCGCACGCTGCTGGGTTGCTGCTGACCCAGAGGGATCAGGGCGAAGTTGGGCAGGTTGGCCACCGCCAGGCGAGCTTGAGGGGCACGGGCACGCACCGCTTGCAGCAGGGTTTGGTAATCGGCGGCGAATTGTCGGATCTGCTGATCGACGAAGGGCAAGGGATCCTCACCTCGGAGAGCCTGTTGAGCTGCTGCCAGAGCGATGGCGTTGGTATCGTTTCCGCCCACCCAAATGGTGATCAGGGTGGCATCGGGGGGAATGCGCGGCACTTGGTCCTGCAGCAAATTGGCCGGGATCCCCTGCCTCAGGGCTTGAATGGCGGGGCTGAGCACCGCTCCCGAACGGCCCAAATTGACCAGCTCAACCGGGGCCGGCAAAGACCGGGCCAGGCGGGGCACATAGCCCGTTCCATTGGGGCAGTCCAACGGCTCTGAGCGCTGGGGTCGAGTGCTGGCGGCGTTGGCTGGGCCATCACAGGAAATGGAGGCGTTGTAGCCAACGGCATCGCTGGCTCCCAGGGCAACGTAGCGGGTGAGGGTGGGTGGGCTGGGCACAACAGGGGATCCAGAACTGGCAGAGCAGCCGGTTAGCCCCAAACTGAGTATCAAAATCAGCAGGGAGAGGAGGAACACCCAGCTGTCTTGTTGTCTTGGAGTCGAGTTTTCTGGGGTTCGGGTGCTGGCATCCTTTGCAGAGAGAGGCATGGGAAAGCGGGCATAGATAGGGCGAGGCGGGAAGCACCCCCAGCCAGGCTAGCCAAGGATCCCAAAATTGGCGAGGTATGGTGGGAGTATGCCGCTACGGTTTTGCAAGTCCCGCACCTACCACGATCCCCTGCATGGCGCCATCAGCCTGAATGGAGGGGACGCGGTTGAGGCTCTGCTCATTCGCCTGATCGATACACCGGCCTTTCAGCGGCTGCGCCGCATTCGCCAGTTGGACACGGCCTTTTTTACCTTCCACGGGGCAGAGGGATCCCGCTTTACCCATTCGGTGGGGGTGCTGCAGGTAACGCGGCGGCTGTTCGACAAATTGGCCCATCGCCACCCGGAGCTGCGTCCCTATCGGGCGGTAACCTTGGCCTCGGCTCTGCTGCACGACATTGGCCATGCCCCTTTTAGCCATGCCGGGGAAGAGATCTTCGGCTGCCGGCACGAGGTTTGGACGGCCCGCATTCTCCGGGAGGATCCCCAGGTGAGGACGCTGCTGGCGGAGTTTGATTCCCAACTGCCGGCCCAGATGCAGCAAGTGCTGCAGAAGCAGTTTCCCCTGCCGCTGGTGGGGCAACTCATCTCCAGCCAACTGGACTGCGACCGCTTCGATTACCTGATGCGGGATAGCCTGCTCACGGGTGCCCAATACGGCCACCTGGACTTGGATCGCATCCTAACGGTGCTGGATTATGACCCGGAGACGGGATCCCTGTCCATCCCCGCCCGCAAAGGCCTGGGGGCCATCGAGCACTACCTGGTGGTGCGCTATTTCATGTACACCCAGGTGTACCAGCACCCCAAGAGCCTCTGTGCCCGTTTTATCTTGGAGCGGCTATTCAGGCGGGCAGAGGCGCTCCTGCAAAGGGGGGAGATTGAGCTGGATCCCATCCTCAGCGCTTGGTGCTGGGCCTCGCTGGCGGCTCAAAAAGGGGATCCCTTCGAGTTGCCGCTCCCCCTCTACTTGGCTGCCGACGATATCATCTTCAGCTACCCCATGCGCCTCTGGGCCATGTCGGGGAAGGATCCCATCTTGGCGGATCTGTCGCGGCGCTACTTGGAGCGGGATTTGTTCAAGGCCCGCAACATTACCCAGTTGTCTGAGGAACAACGCCAAACCCTGGTGGCCGCCGTGCAGGCCAAAATGCTGCAGGACGGGCTGGATCCTGAAAGTTACTTGGGCATCCGCTCTGCCCATGTCCAGGGCTATAGCTTTTATGACCAAGGGATCCAGCTCAAAACCGAGCGTGGCTATGAAGAAATTGCCCATCTTTCCCCTTTGGTGCGTGCCTTGGTGGAAACCCAGCGCCAGGTCTGGCTAATCTTTCCCCGGCCCTATGGCGATATCGTAGAGGGGGTTTTGTCTGCCTAGAAAATCATTGGGCCATCCCAGAGCTAGAGCATTAGAGGTGGGAATCTGTTCCTGAGCACATCTAAACAACGAGGGAAGCAGGAGTGGGGATCCGAGAAATCCTAACGGGGGTATTGTCCTTAACAGCTTTGGCGATTGCCCTAGTGGCTCTGCAACTGAGGCGAGCGTTGCGGGCTTCCCCCTGGCTGAGGGATCCCCCGGCGGAACAGGCAGGGGAAATCGCGGCCGGGATGGAGCGGCTGGCGGTGATCGTGCCCGCCTACAACGAGGCCGAGAACGTGGTGGGCTGCCTGAGCAGCATTCTGGACAGCACCTCTGCCCCTTTACAGGTGTGGTTGGTGGACGATGAATCCACGGATGCCACCTGGGAGCTGGCCCAAGCCCTGGCTGCCGAACGGCAAGATCCGCGCCTACACCTGCTCAAGGGGGATCCCCGTCCCAAAGGCCAAAGGTGGGTGGGCAAAAACTGGGCCTGTGCCCAAGCCGTCGCCCGCGTAGAAGCCGACTACTTGCTGTTTCTGGATTGCGACGTGCGGCTGGGATCCGGTGCCATTGAAGCGGCCTTAGGACATTTGCTGGCAAGCGGCAGCGGCTTGGTGAGTGTAGGGCCGCAATTGGTGTGCGGTTGCCTAGCGGAGTGGCTGGTGCAACCCATCATGATGACCATCCTGGCGGTGGGTTACAACTTTGCCGCCGTGAACGATCCCGACAACCCCAAAGCCTTTGCCTTTGGTCCCTTCCTGCTGTTTCGCCGCTCTGCCTACGAGCAAGTTGGCGGGCATGCCGGAGTGGCCGATGTGGTGATCGAGGATGTGGCCCTGGGGCAACGGATCAAAGCCCAGGGGTTGGGCCTGCAAATTTGCCTGGGAGGGCCGCGGGTGCGCAGCCGCATGTATGCCAACGGGGCTGCCCTTTGGGAAGGGTGGACCAAAAACTGGTTCCTGGGCCTGGAGCGCAACTGGTCCTTGGCCGTGTTGGCAATGGGTACGGTCTTGGGGATCTGCAGCTTGCCCTGGTTGGGGGTGATCCTGGCTGGGGCTACGGGATCCCTGGAGGTGCTGTTGGCCAGCTTGGCAGGGATCCTGGCCCAATTGGCCATCCGGCTTCTGCTCCGGCATTGGGCGCATCTGCCCCTCTGCTACTGGTGGCTAACGGCAGTGGGGGGTTGGGCGACAGCGGCCATCATCTTGGCTTCGGCCATCCGCACCACCACCGGCCGCAACTGGACTTGGCGGGGCCGTTCTCTCGCCGTCCACTGACCGGAGTGCGCCAACACCCCAGAAATGGTACAAGAACATGGTCTAATGGGGGATGTTCGGAAAACAGGCAAGCTGGGTTTAGAAACAGCGGAATAGCACACCATGCAGGCTCTGGTCATCGGATCTGGGGGGCGAGAACACGCTCTGGCCTGGAAGCTGTTGCAGTCTCCCCAGGTTACTCGGATCTACTGTGCCCCCGGCAACGGCGGCATGCAGCAGCTGCCCCGCTGTCAATCCGTGGCTTTGGCGGCTACCGACATTGAAGGCCTGGTGCGGTTTGCTACCGTACAAGGGATCCGCCTGACGGTGGTAGGGCCAGAGCTGCCCTTGGTGCAGGGGATCGTGGACGCCTTCCAGGCAGCAGGGTTGCCCATTTTCGGGCCTAGCCGCGCCGCTGCCCAACTGGAAGGAAGCAAACTCTGGGCTAAGCAATTGATGCAAGAGGCGGGGATCCCGACTGCTCGCGCTACCGGCTTTGCTGAGCTATCTGCCGCTGTGGCCTATCTCGACTCCCAGAGTTTCCCAGTGGTCATCAAAAAAGACGGACTGGCTGCCGGCAAGGGGGTAACCGTTGCCCAAAACCGGGAAGAAGCCGTGCAAGCCCTGGAAGCAGCCCTGGCCAAGCCGGGCGATCAGGTGCTGATCGAGGAGTTTATCCCCGGCCAGGAGGTGTCGGTTTTGGCTCTAACCGATGGCCAGATCTGTGTGCTGCTGCCACCTGCCCAGGACTACAAGCGCCTTGGCGAGGGCGATACTGGCCCCAACACCGGTGGCATGGGAGCTCATGCCCCTGCGGATCACCTGGTCACTCCAGAAGGGTTGGCCCGCATCCAAACCCAGATCCTGGATCCCACCCTGGAGGCTTTGCAACGGCGGGGCATCCGCTACCAGGGGGTGATCTATGCCGGTTTGATGATCACGCCCAGTGGGGATCCCTACGTGTTGGAGTACAACTGCCGCTTTGGGGATCCCGAAGCTCAGGTCATCCTGCCCTTGCTGGAAAACCCTTTGGACGAGGTGCTGCTGGCCTGTATAGAAGGACGGCTGGCCCAAATCCAGCTCAAATGGAAACCCGGCTATGCCGCCTGCGTGGTGATGGCAGCCCCAGGCTATCCCGATGCCTACGAGCGAGGGATCCCCATCTCCGGCTTGGATGCAGCCGCTGCTACAGGGGCGTTGGTGTTTCACGCGGGTACCCGCCAGGCGGGCAAGCAGCTCCTGAGCGATGGCGGGCGCGTTCTCTGTCTTACCGGCCAAGGGGCAACCCTACCCGAGGCCCTGCGCCAAGCCTACGCAGCCGTGGAGCAAGTGCAGTTTCCCAAAGCCTACTACCGTTCTGACATCGGCAGCCACGCCCTGGGGCCTGCCGTCCGCCGAGGAGTGATCCCTACCCCATAAAGCCATCCCTTGCCCTCTCAGCTGCAGCCGGATGGAAGAAGCCCCAGAGGGGTCGCTCCTCCAGGGCCCATAAAGCAGCTTTGAAAAAAGCTTTGATGCTTAGACGATAGCGCTTTCGGTAACAAGACGGCAACAGTGATATCAAAAGCTCAACTTTACTTTAGATTCCTTAACAATAGCCCTCTGCTTTGACTAGGCACGGATATTGCTGAGCTGAGTCTCTCCCCTCTCGAGGGGGATCCCCCATTAGCCCACTTGAACTGTTGCGGACCCGGATCCCCTAGAGCAGGCATTTCCTCTCCCAGGGTGGAAGAGGGGTTGGGGGTGGTCGTCTGGGGCAGCGCATGGCAGAGGAGACTATCTCTCTCAAATAGATTCAGCTAGAAATCGCAGGAGCCCCGCACTGTACCCGTAGGGTCGGTGTCGGGAGGAATGCGCTTTGATGAAGTACA
>NZ_JANSIF010000049.1:0-26344 GCF_047461935.1 Synechococcus sp. R55.4
GTTGGAAACAAACAGAATGCTATCGCTGCATAGTTGAACAGTGATGTTCAGCAGTGTTCAGCGTAAATGTATCAGCATGGGCAAAGTTGTCATCATTGGGGCGGGGCTGGCCGGCTTGGCTTGCGCCAAAGTGCTGAGCCAGGCGGGGTGGAGGGATGTCCTGGTTCTGGAAAAAAGCGACGGCCCTGGGGGGCGGGTGCGTACCGACAAGGTGGATGGCTTTCGCCTGGATCGCGGTTTTCAGGTGCTGTTCACCGCCTATCCCAAAGTGCGACAGCATTTGGATCTGGGCAAGCTCGATCCCCGTCCCTACCGGCCCGGCGCTATTTTGGCTCAACCCGGTCGCTGCTGGCTGTTGGGGGATCCCCTACGGGATCTGTCCAGCCTTCTCCCCTCTTTGCTCAACCCCTTGGCCAGCTTTGGGGACAAGCTCAAGGTGCTGCAGTTGCGAGCGGAGCTGGCGCAGCGCACGCCGGAGCAGGTCTTCCAGGAAGGGCTGGGGGGATCCGATGGCTCGGTGCGAGAGTTCCTAGAGGGGTACGGGTTCTCCGCCAAGATCTGCCAGCACTTCTTCTACCCCTTTTTCCGCGGCATTCTTCTGGATCCAGAGCTGGCCAGCAGTGCCCGTCTCTTGGCGTTCTATTTCAAGATGATGGCCGAGGGGGCCATTGTCACCCCAGCGCTGGGCATGGGAGAACTGGCCCGACAACTGGCCGGTCACCTGTCCCCCGAACAGATTCGCTACCAAACCCCGGTGGAGCGCATCCTGGTCGAGGAAGGGAGAGTGCGCGGGATCCGCACCGCCGGCGGAGAGGAGATCCCTGCCGAGTGGGTGGTCTGCGCCACCGAGGCCCCTCAGGCGCGGGCCTGGCAAGCAGAGCTCTGTCCCCATGCCGCTATGCCCATCCCCACCCAGGGACGGTCGGTTACCTGCCTCTACTTCTGCGCTCCCTTTTCTCTAGCCCGCGGCGCCTACTTGTACCTCAACGCTGGCGTCCAAGGCAGGATCAACCACTGGGTTCAGCTCACCCGCATCAGCCCGGCACTGGCTCCTCCTGGCCAACACCTCTATTCGGTGACCGTATTGGGGGATCCCCCCTTAAGCGACGAGGAGCTGGCCCAAACCTGTCGGGCCGAGCTGCAGGTCTATTTTCCCAAAGCCCCCTTGAAACAGTTGCGCCTGCTGCGGGTGTATCGCATCCCTTTTGCCCAGTTTGTGCAGCCGCCTGGCTTCCAGCAGCATTTGGTTCCCACCCGTAGCGGCCTGCCAGGCCTTCTCTGGGCTGGAGAGTACACTCACCAGAGCAGCATCGAGGGATCCCTGCGCAGCGGCGAACAGGCAGCGGCGTGGATTCTCCAAAAATCCGCCTAGATCTGTACAAAGCAATACAGACTTTCTTAAGCCTATTCCCAGCAACAAAGCTGGGATCCCGTGGTATGAAGGGGGTGGACTTGGTTGCCCACGAGGATCCCTCTGTCATGCAAAACGCTACCCTCAGCCCCATCCCGCTCCTGCAGCGGTCATTCGAGATGGCGGGCCCCATCTATGGGCCGCTGCTGATCCTGGCCTCTCCTGGCTTTATCATTCCCATCGTCGCGGAGCTGATCCCGCTTGCCGGGGGGATCCTCAACTTGGCCTATGGCCTGATCGGCCTGCCCATCCTGGCCGGGGCAGCCTTTTGGCTGGTGGATCAGCACTTGAAGCAGCGCACTCCTCCCCTGGGCAACAGCCTGGATCGGGCTGTCTCTAGGGCAGTGCCTCTGGTATTCGGCAGCATTCTGCTGGTGCTGATTGTCTCGCTGGGGATGCTGTTGTTTGTGCTTCCCGGAATCTACTGGGGGGTGAGGCTGGCTTTCACGCTCTGCGCGATTGCCCTGGAAGACAAAGGTGCCACGGAAGGGTTGGGCTACAGTTGGAACCTCGTCAGGGGCCGTTGGTGGGGGGTGTTTTGGGCATTTCTGGCTGTGGCCTTGATCTTCGGCATCGCGATCCTGATTTCGTTTTTTGTTGGGGGGATCCTGGGAGCTACCCTAGGTGCAGTTGTGGTTCGGAATGCCGTCGCCACAGCAGTTGCGCCTATCTTCGATATCTATACGGTGCTCCTATTCCGATCCCTGCAGCAGCTGCAAGCGCAAGCAGCGTAGTTTGGCTTGCCCTCAGCCCCAATCCTTCCCCCCTGGCGAGAGGGAAGTTGCAGTTGGCCTAGGGAGAAGGGCGCTCCAGGATCCCTCCCCCCAGCAGGAGATCCCCGTGGTACCAGACGGCGGCTTGGCCAGGAGTGACCCCAAACTGCGGCTCGGCAAACTGCAGCTTTACCCGCTCTGGCGATTCCGGGATCACCATGGCGGGCACTGGGGGGGTACGGTAGCGCACCTGAACCTCAACAGCCAAGGATGCCGCCGGCGCCGGGATAGAGACCCAGTTGACTTGGCTTACCCACGCTTCAGCCTGGGTAGCCTCCTCCCGTTCCCCCACGACAACGCGGTTCATGGCCGCATCGATGCGCACCACGTAAAGCGGACGGGAAGAGGCAATCCCCAACCCCTTGCGCTGGCCCACCGTGTAGTGGTGGATGCCCTCATGGGATCCCAGCACTCGCCCCTGGGTATCGACGATTTCCCCTGGCCTTTGCCCAAGGTACTGATCCAAAAAGCTCCGCATCGAGCCATAGGTTTCAATCAAGCAGAGATCCTGGCTTTCGGGCTTGTCGGCTGTAACCAGCCCGTAGCGGGCAGCCAACTGACGGGTTTGGGCCTTGGTGTACTCGCCCAAGGGGAAGAGGCTATGGGCTAGGTGCTCTTGGCTGAGGTCGTAGAGAAAATAGGACTGATCCTTCTGCCGATCTACCGCCCGCAGGAGTTGGTAACGTCCTAGCCCGGCGTTAAAGCGCACCCGTGCGTAGTGGCCGGTGGCCATCTGCGAGATGCCCAGCTTTTCGCGGGCATAGGCCAGCAACGGGCCGAATTTCACCAGCTTGTTGCATTGGGAGCAGGGCAGGGGAGTAATGCCCTCCGCGTAGCCGGCTACCAGGTAATCGACAATGTTGGCCTGGAACAGCTCGCGGCTATCCACCACATGGTGCGGGATCCCCAGCTGCTCACAAACAGCTGCCGCATCCACCAAGCCTTCGGTACAGCACTGCCCCTTCCCCCTCATGAGCCAGAGGGTGACCCCCTCCACGGCGTAGCCCTGTTCCTGCAAAAGGGCCGCCACCGTAGAGCTATCCACACCCCCAGAAAGGGCCGCCACAATGCGGGGCCGCGACGGGGATGCAACAGGTGAAACCGATGAGTGGGGGCTGATAACCATTGAGACAAGGGATCCTAGGAAAAGAAAGGCTCAGCCGGAAACAGAGGAGGCCTCTCTCTGGGAATTGGGGAACCCGGAACAAGCTGAGCCGGGATCTTTACTTTAGCCTTCCTCAGAATTGGCTGGCCCGGATCCCTTCTCAGGGGTGGTTTCTGAGATGCCCCTTTGCCGCAAGCGCCGCAGCGAATCCAGAGCCGCCGCCACAACGCTATCGTGGGGATCCCTGGCCAGGTAGTTGAGAGCAGAAACGCTCTTGGGGGAAGGCAAATTGCCCAGCGCTTGGGCCAGCCGCTGCCGCACCAGCCAGTCTTCCGATTGGGCAAACCGCAGGATGTGATCCAGGGCCCGCGGATCCCCCAATTCCCCCAAAGCCGCAATGGCCGCTTGCTGCAGCAACACCTCCGGCCCATCCAAGGCTCGCAGAAGCACCTCGTAAGCCCGCGGATCCTTCAAGTTCCCCAAGGCCACCGCGGCACTGAAGCGCACCAGCCACTCCACATCTTCGTAAAAGGCGCGCACCAGGGCCTCAAAAGCCCGCGGATCTTCCAAGTAGCCCAGGGCACCTGCCGCGTCGGCGCGAATGCCGTAGTCCGGGTCTTGGGTGAGGATTTCCAGCAACTTGGGCAGACAGGCGTCCGTTTGCTTGATCCCCAGGGCAAAGACGGCAAAAGAGCGCACCTGCAGGTTCTCATCGTCGATGACCTGCAAAATCAGCGGCACCGCCTGCTCTGCCGGCACATCCCGCAACTGGGCCAAGGCCACCATCCGGTCCGCAGAACGCGGGCTGCGCAAGCGTTGAGCGATCTCCTGTAAACGGGCGGGGTTGGCGGGATCCAAAGCAGAGACAGTCATGGCGTTAACAAATATTTACAATCTTTCTTCAGTATGGCAAACGAGGCTGCGCTTGGACAGAGGCCGTCTTTGTCTGGCCCGGTCGGGATCTCTGGGGACATGGTGCCACTGTTTCGATCGACAAATCCTAGCACTGTTGTCGAGAAAAGCAGCTCGGCTTGGCCCCATCCCGAAGATTTTGGATATTTTGGTGGAGAGGATACGAGGCTCTCTCCCGGTGGTCTCTATGCTGAAATCGCTGCCTGCTCGCCCATTGTCCTGCTTTCTTGTAGCCGGCCTGCTGTTGGCAGGGGGCGTTGCGTTTTTGGCCCCCCGTTGGTTCCCGGCTCTGGCCAACGAACAGGCTGTTCCTGAGGCCGAACTGGCGCTTCGGCCCCTCTTGGCTCCGGGATCCCGGATCCTCAGCTCGCGGCGATTGAGCGACACAGAAGCGGAAATTTGGGTGGAGTCTCGGGGGGGAACCAGCCCTGTGATCATGCGGCTGAATGCTGCAGGGACTTGGGAACAGGATATGAGCGCCACCTTGGCCCGCGGAGCCAGCCAGATGCAAGCTCTCGCCCGGCAACAAACGGTGAACTTGCCTGCCAGCTTTGGCCAGACCGCCCCCGATCAACCCCCACCGCCGCCGGTGCCCTCCCTTCTGCAGGTTGCCCAAGCCGCCTCCAGCCTGATCCCACCGGTGGATCGAGAGCAGGAAACCCAGCGGGCCTTGAGTGGGGCTGGCCGTGTGGATCCCTTTGTGCCTCAAAACGTGCGTGCTCCTGAACCGCAGATTGTCCTGCCGCCCCTGCCTCCACCTCCGGTTTTGCCCCCTCCTGGCGACGGCAATGGAGCGCCTGTAGCCGTGGCCACCCCGATCCCAACGCCTACCCCTGACCCAGCTGCGTTTGCCCGCAGTGTACAGGTTTCCGGGATGATACAGATCGGCGGCGAGTCCTTTGCTCTGGTTTCTGGCCCAGGTGTCATTCCCGCTGTGGTGCAGGCCGGGCAAAACTACCAAACCGCCAAGGTGGCCGGAGTATCGGTGCCAGAGCGACGGGTTGTGCTCTCGGAAGGGGGAGAAACGGTCGTGAAGCAAATGGAAGACACCAGCGTGATTGTAGGTGCGCCCTAGCTTCAGCAGCAGCAAGACACCGACGGTAGAACGGGCTTATTCCAAGTAGCAGCCAACTAGCAGTAAAACAGTTGGCTGGCTTGATTCCCAACTCCCCCTTCCAGAGGGGCCGGGGGCAAGGGTCAGAGGCTACTTGAACGGGCTCGGAACAACCCTAGTTGGAAGATAGGAGTTGCCAGATCTCCAGATCCCGAGATCTTGGCGGCAAGGCCGAGAAGACTTCAAAAGCGGGGTTCGCTGCTGAGGCGGGAGGGCTGCTGTTTTAGGTAGCGCAAAAACTCCCGCAGCTCGGCGTCGCTTAGTTGGTGGCGAGATTTCTTCTGAAAGCGACGTTCCAAAAACTCTTGTCCTTCCTTGCGGCCCCAGCCAATGCGCTGCATCTCCACATCCGTTTGGGCAATGATGTCCGATAGGTCATCCCCATAGGCCGCCGGCTCACTTAGACCGGGCAGCTCTGGGGAACTTGGCTTTGCAGGGATCCCTATCGACTCGGGGGCTGGAGAAGCAGGGGAAGACTGAGCGTGTCCGTTGGCCAACTCAGGAGTTGGCAGATAAGGCACCCTGGCGGCAGCAGAATCCATGCCCAAACTCAAAGAGGAAGTGGGGCGACCAAATCCTGCGTGGTGGAGGGCGCGCTTCAAGGCAGCATCTTCCGCCTCTTCGACGGTGTTCGAGCCAGCCATGCCACTGCCCAAAACCGTGTTGTTCACCACCACCTGGGCTCTGACGATGTAGATCCCTTCTTCCACCCGCAACAGATCGGTGAGCAAGCTGCCCATGGGGTACCGCTCTCGAAAGTCTTGGATCATGTTGGCGTCAGAACCTGTTGCTGCTGAAGATCTGACTACAAGCTAGCCCGAAAGTTAACTTGGCATCCAGATCTCAATCCAATCCCACCCTCAATATCGACATTGAATTGATATAAAGCGAGAGATCTCAACAAGAGGGAGCTGTCCGAGCAGATAACATCCCGGCTGGTGAGGGTATGCTATGGCCAAGGAATCCAGTTATATTAAGCAAGCGTCAACCCACGTGGCTGGCTTGGAAAACCTGAATTATCAGCAGCTCAGCCTTAACTCTTAGCTCTATTGTCGGCGCCAAGACAGATGGGGGACTATGGCCAGCGATACCATCGGGGTCAGCTCAGCGAGTTTGGGACGGGCAGCCATTCGAGAGCGCAACTACGGCACTGCTTTGCAGTTGCTCCGGCGAGCTTATCGTGCGGATCCCAGCCCAGAGAATGCCCGTTGGCTGGCCACCGCCTACGAGGAGGCGGGTTACCTTCAATTGGCCGCTCTGTACCGAGAATTGGCCCAAGAGGGCAGGGAGACTCCCAAAGCGATTCAATTTCAGGCCCCCAAACCTCCCAGCACCCTTGAGGAGCTGAAGCAGCCATCTCCTGAACCGCCGGATCGCAAGACCATTCCCTTGCCGCAGCCGATCCCACGCCCAACCCCACCCGCATCTCCTCCGGATCAGCCAATTTGGGTTTACAAGCCCACCCCCATCGATCCCAAAAGCATCAGCCGCCAAGCGCCCCTTCGACCTCAAGCTGCAGAGCCTGCCCCTTCCCCTCAACCATCGGCGAAGAGGGACGACTATCTGCCGGTTCAGCACGCCCCGGATTTGAAAAACCCGCAGCAGGGATCCCCCTTTGTGCGGCGACTGAACCAACTGCATCGCCAGTTTAAGGATCAGCCCACAGCGGAACTGGCGCTACAACTGGCGGAAGCCTACGACGAGCAAAAGAACTTTAAAGAGGCCCAGCGCTACTACCGAGAGGTTTTGGATCTGGATGACTCTTGGCTGTTACGACCGATGGTGCAAGAGCGCCTAGAAGAGCTGCGGCAACTGCAGGAGCCAACAGCCGAACAGAATCCTTGGGCAGATCTCTCAGCCCAAAACTTGCTCAAGCTAGGAGAAAAGTTGGAACAGGAAGGGGAAGTGGCTCGTGCCGAGCAAGTTTACCGGCAGATCCTGAAAATGGATGCCACCCTGGATGTCCATGCTAAGGCTCGCAAGGGTCTAAACCGGCTCTATCCCGACGGAAAGCGGTGATTTGCAGGCCACTCCATTCCCCTCACTCGGCGCAATGGGGAAGCAGCTCACCCTTCCCGAGGATCGAGGGCGTCCCGCAAACCATCCCCCAGCAGGTTAAAGGATAGAGAGGTCAGCACCACCATCAGCGTTGGGGCCAGCACCAGCCAGGGTTGTAGGATGATCACCGAAGCGTTGGTGGCCAGCGAGAGCATGTTGCCCCAAGAGGCATCCGGCTGTTGGATCCCCAACCCGATGAGGCTCAGCACCGACTCTGCCGCAATGTAGCCGGGCACCGCCAAGGTTGCCGAGATCACCACATAAGTAGCTGTCTGGGGCAAAATATGCCGCACCAGCAGGTACAGGGATCCAGCCCCGGCTACCCGCGCTGCCTGCACAAAGTCCCGCTCTCGCAAGGACAGCACCTGCCCACGAATCACCCTGGCTAGGCCCGCCCAACCCACAAAAGAGAGGATCACCACAATCACCAAGAAGCGCTCGGCATTGCTGAAAGGCACCCCGGTCAGCGGATTCACCTGCAACACCGCTGCCAGCGACACCAGCAGATACAGCGTCGGAATCGACATCAACACCTCTGCCAAGCGCATCAGGAGCGTATCCACCCAGCCCCCAAGGTAGCCGGATATGGCCCCCACCAGCAGACCAATGGGGAAAGAGATGCCAATGCCCACCAAGCCGATAAACAGGCTGACGCGCCCGCCATAGACCAAGCGACTGAAATAGTCCCGACCTTGATCATCGGTGCCCAGCAGGTGTAGCCGTGCCACAGAGGGCTCTTCGCCGATTGGGGATCCCACCTGTCCCTCTTCTGCAACAGGCCGCAGCGGGACGGTGCCAAACAGATGCCGATCCCAGGGGATCAACCCCAACCAACGGTAGGGAGTACCGGCCACAAACAAGCGGATCCCGGCGGGACGGCTGGTATCCACCAAGAGCGGGCGTTCTCCCGTTTCCAGATCCACTGGCCCCTGGCGGGTTGGATAAACGTGGGGCCCAATCCAAGCGCCCGATTCATCCCAAAAGTGAATGGCGGTGGGCGGCAGAAGGGATCCCCCCGGCTGCGATTCCAGCGGGCTGTAGGGGGCAACAAACTCGGCAAAAATGGCGCAGGCGTAGAAAACAAGGAGAATGTAAGCTCCTACTTGGGCCCATCGGTTTTGGCGAAGCCGTTTCCACCACTGCATGAGGCAAAGATTCCGGTCGAGTCCAGTTGAACCAACTGCCAACGCAAATTGGCTTTCAGTGTAGCTGATCGTGTCTCGTTCCAGTTGCAGAGAGGGGCTAGAGGTGAGGGCCGGCAGCCTGTCACCGATTCCCATCAGCAGGACGAGTTCCTTCCCCAGTCTGAAAAAGCTCAGCCTGCCAGGGAATAGTTGGGGCTATAGCGGGCCATCATCTCCATCCGCACCGCAGCAACCGTCTGGGGCAGCACTCCCACCAGCCGCGCCAAAATGTCATCTGGCAATTGGCTAACCAAATCCGCAGAGAAAAATTCCTCTAAGCTAAAGAGCAAAACCCGCGCCCGCTGGGCCGGCAAAGGATTGTCGGTGATTTGCTGTAGCCAACGCATCCAGTGCAGCCGCTTGGCATAGGCACTTTGCCGCTCTTGGTGGTCTTGCGGATGCAGCAAAACCACATCCCCAATCGGGACAACGCCGCCGGACTCCACATCCAAGGGCCCCCCCACCGCAGCGCCTGGCCCGGCAAACTCGGCATGAAACGTCTTGCAGATGATCAGGGCGTTGTGCCGTTGTGGATCCACCATCAGCAATTGCCCACTGCTGAGGGTGCGGATCAATTGGCCAGGCTCGACTCGCTGGACCAGACTATGGCTGGGGGGAAGCTCGCTCATAGATTTTAGGATATCTCAACCTTCCCTTGCCTCACATGGGATCTTTAACTTTCTCAGAGCTGCTTGACGCAATCTTCATATTGAGCCCTCTATCGAGACTTTGTGTTGCGAGCATTGCCAGAGGGTCTTCTTCAGGCTGCCGATGGGCTGGGGATGATCTCGCCGGTAACATGGATTCTAATATTGTCGGCATCTCCGGCTTGGCAGCGGCCAATGCGACGGGCGTAGGGGTAGCCGGCACTGTGCAGCTCCTGCAAAAGATCTGAGGTGTAGCCGGGATCCACCGCCACCAGCAAGCCCCCGCTGGTTTGGGGATCTGCCAGCAGCAGTTGCTGCCACTCGGGCAGGGATTCTGCCTGTACCCCCTCATAGCCCTGCCAATTGCGACGAGCCGCCCCTGGAAAGATCCCCGCCTCTGCCAGCGAGAGCGCTTCTGCCAAAAACGGAATGGAAGCCAGATCCAAACTGGCCCCCACCCCCGAGCCGCGACAGACTTCCAGCAAGTGTCCCACCAGGCCAAACCCTGTTACATCCGTCATGGCGTGAACTTGCGGTCGCCGAGCCAGTTGCGAGCCGATGCGATTCAGCTGGGTCATCACCTGCAAAACTTCCGCGTAGCCTGCCGCACTGAGCTGACCCTTTTTCAGAGCGGTGGTCATCACCCCGATCCCCAGCGGCTTGGTCAGGATCAGATCGTCCCCGGCTTGGGCCGTGGCATTGCGGCGAATGTGGTGTGGATGGGCCAAACCTGCTGCCACCAAGCCGAAGATGGGCTCCGGCGAATCGATGGAGTGCCCCCCTGCCAAAGGGATCCCGGCTTCTTGGCAAACCTGGATCCCTCCGGCCATGATCCCTTGGATGGCCTGCATCGGCAGGGTATTGACCGGCATGCCCAAAACCGCCAAAGCCAGAATGGGAGTGCCCCCCATCGCGTAGACATCGGAAAGGGCATTGGTCGCCGCGATCCGACCAAAATCCACCGGCTCATCCACAATCGGCATGAAGAAGTCGGTGGTCAAAATTAGGGCTTGGTGGTCGTTTAGTTGATAGACAGCCGCATCATCGCTGGTTTCAGCTCCCACCAACAAAGCCGGATTTGGGGATAGCAGGGGCACATCCTTAAGAATTTGTTGCAGCAGGGCCGGGGCAATTTTACAGCCGCAGCCACCGCCGTGGGAGTACTGGGTGAGGCGAATGGGAGCATCCATAGATTCAAGAAAAGGGAAAAAACATCAGCTGACTTTACTGTAGCGGCATCTGCAGGCAGTCGAGAAATGGACACGCTGAGTTAAGGTTAAAGGGATCCCACTATCCATAGCGTTGCCATGTCTTTTGTTCCTTTGCATCTCCACAGCGAATACAGCCTCTTGGATGGCGCCAGCCAATTGCCGCGTCTGATCGAGCAGGTGGTCGCTATGGGTTTGCCGGGGCTGGCCCTGACGGATCACGGTGTCATGTATGGGGCGTTAGAGCTGGTGAAACTGTGTAAAAGCAAAGGGATTACTCCAATCATCGGCAATGAAATGTACGTGATCAACGGCGATATCCGCGATAAAAGCCGCAAGTACCCCAAGTATCACCAGGTGGTTCTGGCCAAAAACACCCAGGGCTACAAAAACTTAGTGAAGCTAACCACCATTTCCCATCTACATGGCATTCAAGGGAAAGGGATTTTCTCTCGCCCCTGCATCAACAAAGAGTATTTGGTGCAATACAAAGAAGGGCTGATCGTCACCAGCGGCTGCTTGGCAGGAGAAGTGCCTCAAGCTATTTTGCAGCGGCGGCCAGAAATTGCCCGTGAAGTTGCCGCTTGGTACCAAGAGCAGTTTGGGGATGATTATTACATCGAGATTCAGGATCACGGTTATCAAGAAGATCGCTTTGTCAATGTGCAGTTGGTGCGCATCGCCCGCGAATTGGGGATCCCGATCATCCTCACCAACGATAGCCATTTTATTTCCTGCTGGGATGTAGAGGCCCACGATGCGCTGCTCTGCATTCAAACAGGCAAATCCCTTACTGAAAAAAATCGCCTTCGCTACACCGGAACCGAATACCTGAAAAGCCCAGAAGAGATGCGCCGTCTCTGCCGTGACCATTTGGAACAGGAGGTGATTGACGAGGCCATCGCCAACACCCTGAAGGTGCTGGAAAAGATCGAGGGCTATGACCTATTTGGGGAAATGCGCATGCCCGACTACCCGGTTCCACCGGGCCATTCTGCCGATAGCTATCTCACAGAATTGGCCTGGCAGGGGCTGGCGAAGCGCTGCGGTGTTGCTCAGCCGGATCAGATCCCCCAAAACTACCAGGAGCGCCTGCGCTTTGAGCTGAACATCATCCAACAAAAGGGCTTCTCCAGCTATTTCCTGGTGGTCTGGGACTACGTTCGCTATGCCCGCGAGCAGGGGATCCCGGTGGGGCCGGGGCGAGGCTCGGCAGCAGGATCCCTGGTGGCCTATGCCCTACAAATTACCAACATTGACCCGGTTAAATACGGCCTACTGTTTGAGCGATTTCTCAATCCAGAACGTCAATCGATGCCGGATATCGATACGGATTTTTGCATCGAGCGGCGGGGAGAGCTGATCGACTATGTGACCCGCAAATACGGCCAAGAGCGAGTCGCCCAGATCATCACCTTTAACCGCATGACCTCTAAAGCCATTCTCAAAGATGTCGGTCGAGTCTTAGACATTCCCTACTCAGAAGCCGACAAAATGGCGAAATTGATCCCGGTATCCCGAGGCAAGCCCGCAAAATTGGAAGAGATGATTGGCGAGGATACTCCCGCTCCAGAGTTCAAAGAAAAATACGAGAAAGACCCAACCACCCACCGCTGGATCGAGCTGGCACGTTTGTTGGAGGGCACCAACAAAACCTTCGGGGTTCACGCTGCCGGTGTGGTGATTGCTAAGGATCCCTTAGATGAGATCGTGCCTCTGCAGTACAACAATGAAGGCCAAATTATCACCCAGTACTCGATGGAAGATATCGAGTCTTTGGGCTTGCTGAAGATGGACTTTTTGGGTCTGCGCAACCTGACGATGATTCAGCGGGCAGTGGAACTGATCCGAGAACACAATGGCGTCAATATAGATCTGGATAACCTACCCCTAGACGACAAGAAAACCTACCAGCTTTTGGAAAAGGGAGAGCTGGAAGGGATCTTCCAACTGGAATCTTCTGGCATGAAGCAGGTGGTGCGGGAGCTCAAACCTTCCAACCTGGAAGATATTTCTTCAGTATTGGCCTTGTACCGGCCAGGCCCATTGGATACGGGAATGATCCCCGACTTTATCGATCGCAAGCACGGTCGCAAACCGGTAACCTATGCCCACGAACTCCTCAAGCCCATTCTTCAGGATACCTACGGAGCCATCCTCTACCAGGAACAGATCATGCGCATTGCCCAAGACATGGCCGGATACACCTTAGGCCAAGCCGATCTGCTGCGGCGAGCGATGGGGAAAAAGAAAGTCTCCGAGATGGAGAAACACCGCGAGCAATTTGTGCAGGGGGCAGCCAAGCGGGGTGTAAGCCAAGAAGTTGCCACAGAATTGTTTGATCAAATGGTTGCTTTTGCCGAGTATTGCTTCAATAAATCGCATTCCACTGCCTATGGGTTGATTACTTTTCAAACAGCTTACCTCAAGGCCAATTACCCAACGGAATATATGGCAGCCTTGCTCTCTTCTGTGGGGGGAGATCAGGACAAGGTACAGCGCTACATTACCTATTGCTTGTCAATTGGGATCCAAATTCAGCCGCCGGATATCAACCGTTCTGGAATGGACTTTACTCCCCAGGGATCCAGCATTTTGTTTGGTCTGGGGGCAGTGAAGAATGTAGGGGAGGGGGCCATTCAAAACATTTTGGCTGCCCGTCAAGCTGATGGCCCCTTCACCTCTCTGGCGGATTTTTGCCAGCGGGTGGATCTGCGCATTGTTAACCGTCGTGCCCTGGAGGCCCTGATTTGTGCGGGCGCTTTTGATTGTATTTCTGGAAATCGTAAACAACTAATTGCCGATTTGGATCCCATCCTCAGTTGGGCAGCGCAGCGAGCCAAGTCCAAAGCCATCGGCCAAGCCAGCTTGTTCGATCTACTGGGGAGCAGTGGCAGCGCCGGCAATGGATTTGTGGAGGCTCCGCGTGGGCCGGCTACCGAGGATTTTCCACCTCAGGAAAAGTTGAGGCTAGAACGGGAGCTGCTGGGGTTTTATGTCTCGGATCATCCGCTGCGGCGCATTCAGGAGCAAGCGCGGCTGCTGGCCCCTGTAAACCTAGCTGACTTGGGCGGCTGCGCAGCCGATGCCTCTGTGGGCGTTCTCGCCCTGGTGACTGCCATTAAAAATGTCACAACCAAGAAAGGGGATCGCATGGCCATTTTGCAACTGGAAGATCTCACCGGCAGTTGTGAAGCAGTGATCTTCCCCAAAACCTATGAACGTTTGCGCGGTTGCCTGGAGGTGGATCAACGGCTATTGGTTTGGGCCAAAGTGGATCAGCGGGATGAACAGGTGCAACTGATTGTGGAAGATTTACAACCGATTGAATCTGTTAGTTGGGTAACGGTGGAGATCCCTCTCGACTCTGCTGGGACACTGGAGGATCGATACCGTTTACAGACGCTAATCGCTCGCCAACGCTCGGAAATTAAAGAAGAAAATCGCATTCCTGTCGTGGCTGCCATCACCGCCCATCCCCATACCCTTTGGGTGAGAATGGGATCCCAATTTTGGGTTAACAATGCCCAAGCCGCCGTTGAAGCCCTGCGTCAAGCCGGCTACACCGCCCGCAGCGAATCGCTGCTCTCTCCATAGGCATGGCAGAGAAAGCTCCGGCAGCAGCAGGAGAAATTCAACGGAGCTGTTTCTCAAGCCAAGCCCGCAACTGGCTCACCGTCAGCCGAGGGGAAGGACGTGGCAAAGGTCGCTCGGGATCCCCTGCCAGGGTGAGCACGGGAACTTCCAGTTGGTATTGCTCCCACCAACTCGGGTTGGAGGTGATGTCGCGGACTTCCAGATCACGGATTTCGGGGATCTGCCGCAACTTCTCCACCAAGCTCTCGCAGAGGTGGCAGCCGGGTTTGCTGTAGAGAATCAGGGGGGGCCAAGGCACAGCGGATCCCTAGCGGGTGACGGTGCAGGCCAGCCGACGGTGTTGTAGGGAAGGCATCTGCCGCCTGACCAACTGGAAACGCTCTGGGTTAATTTCAGCAATGGCCACCCCCGGTTTTTCGCCACCCGCATCCGCCAAGATAGTCCCCCAGGGGTCCACGATCATGGCATGGCCGTGACACTGTCGCCGCTCGTAGTGGGTGCCCACCTGGGCGGGGGCTATCACGTAACAGGTGTTCTCAATGGCCCGGCATTGCAGCAAAACCTGCCAGTGATCCCGACCCGTGTAGGCCGTGAAGGCGGCAGGGATGAGCAAAATCTGGGCTCCGCGATCCACCAGGGATCGGTACAGCTCTGGAAAGCGTACGTCGTAGCAGACCGACAAACCGAGGTTCCCCAGTTGCTCTTGCTCGCAGGTGACCACCTCATCTCCGCTGACCACCGTGTTCGACTCGCGGTAGGTATTGCCGTCGGGCAGATTGACATCGAACAGGTGGATTTTGCGATAGCGGGCCAGCTCTTTGCCGTCAGGGCTGTAGAGGGCAGCGGTATTGTAAACTTTGCCCTGCCCGTCCGGCACAGGATACCCTCCTCCCAAAATAAATACTTGGTAACGCTGGGCCATCTTGGCCAAAAACTCCTCCGCCCGCTCCGCAATCTCAGGAGCAAGGCGGGCTTTCTCGGCTTCCGGCCCCATGAAGGCAAAGTTTTCTGGTAGCGTCACCAGCTCGCATCCCTGGCGCACTGCAAAGTCGATCCACTCTTCCGCCTGCTGCAAGTTGCTGGCCAGATCGGGAATGCTGGTCATTTGAATGGCGGCTGCCAGATAAGAGCGCATAGACGGAAACTCCAAAGGATGCTAAAGGGGATCCGGCCGGCTAGCCGACCAGATGCCACCAGCCGAAGGCAGGCCCTACAAATCGGATCACCACCCAAATGATGGCCAGGAGAATGATGCCTGCCCAAGCGCCACGGGTTGTCCAATTGTAGATGGCGCGAGCTTGCCCTTTGGTGAGGGGAATATCCTTGAGGTTGGGAAACACCAGCTCTTGGTCGGGATCTTGGCTGATGCGGGTTTTACGGCGCTTCGCTTCGCCCATGGGGTGGCCTCCAAGTTCTTCGCTGGGGTGGCGACTTTTATCTTAAGGCCTTCTGCCTTGGTCACAAGACTGGGTTGACATCCATCTGCATCACAATCGCCTACTTGTGCCATCGGGCCACGCCAATCCATCCCTAGCCGGAAATCCACAAAGGGGATCCCTGGTGCTCTTGGGGACGATTGCCATCCTCTTCGGTAATGGCCACAGCCCGCACCCATTCTGTAGATTCAAACACCGGCGGTAGGCGCAGCTCCTGTTGGCGATTTCCTGTTTCATCCACCGGAAAAGCTGCCACGAGAACGGCCCCCGCCCTATCGGTGGTAAAGGGCGCCTCCGGTTCCAGCACCACCCACAGGGCATAGACCCGGCCTTCCGGCAAAGGCGGCAACCCTTGGGCCACCAATCGCCCTTGCAGGCGCTGGGGATCCACCTCAAGCTTGACCGAGCCGGCCAGGTTCTCCGCAGTCGGCTGCAATTCATAGGTCAACACCTCGCCAGGGATCCCTTGAGTCTGGGCTAGCTGCAGCCTGCGCCACAGGTAGAGGTTCCCCAGCCCCAAAGCGACGATCAAGCCTGCGGCCACTGCCCCCAAGCCCCGCTGCCAGAGACGGGATCCCTTGGCAACCCAGGTGGGGGTGTGCATCGGTTGGGCTGCCTGCGCCTGCAACAGAGAAGCCCGCAGGGTAGGGGGGGGTTGCTTTTCCTCTATACCGTAGGCTGTCTCCAATGCCTGTTGCAAAGCCTGCAGTTCTCGGTGCAGCTCCGGGCGCAGCTTGAGCAATGCCTCCAGCCGGTCGGCCTCTTCCGGGGAGAGATCCCCCAGCACATAGCCTGCCAGCCACAGTTGCAGTTCTTCGGGAGACACAGATTCGGCTTTCATGAGGGGCCTCCCAACAACTCGCGCAGCCGCAGCAGAGCCCGCCGAGCTCTGGCTTTGACCGTTCCCAAAGGCAGATCCAGTTGCTTGGCAATTTCCGTTTGGCTCATGCCTTCGTAATAGGCCATCTTTAAGACTTGCCGTTGACTTTCGGACAACTCGGCCAAAGCCGTTTGCACCTCGGCCACCCGTTCCGCTTGGGCCAACTGCTCCAAGGTGGGATCCGCAGCAGGACTACCCTGCAATTCCACTCTGCCCTGTTCCAGGGAGCGCTGTCGATTCCGCCAAGAGCGCAGCCGATCCAAACAGCGAGAGCGAGCCAAGATGCTCAGGTAGGTGCGCAGGGATCCCCGTCTGGGATCAAAGGAGGAACGAGCCAAGTTCAAAAAAATATCCTGGGTGAGATCTTCGGCTTCGGCAGTGTTGCCCAGCATTTTGCAGGCAATTCCGTACACCAAGCCGGCATGTCGGTCGTAGAGAATGGCCAGAGCTTGTGACCGGCCTGCTTTTAGGGCTGCAAACACCTCTGCATCGGTTTTTTCCTGCAGGGATCCCTCAGCTTTGTCACCCTCGATCTTCATGAGTGGGAAGAGGAAACGGGATGGAAAAGAGAAAGAAACTGCAGAGGCACAAGCATCGCCCAGGACAACCCAAGCAGGGCAGCGGCTTTCATAATTTATCGTCTGCATAGGCGAAGGTCAACCCTGACTTGTGGGGAAATAGAAGGCCCAATCCTGAGCTGGGATCGGGCCACGCAAGGGATCAACTGCGGCAATGATTTCAAAAAGTTGATCCAAACCCATGAATTCAAAATGTTGATTAACGCTGATGAATCTTGATTTAGATAGGCAAATAGGAATCGGCCTTCCTAGAGGGCAGCCAAGCCAAAGAACGGCCCACCCGGCAGCGTGCCCAGGGATGTGGCCCGACCGGTGTTTAGGTCAATTCGATACAAGGTGGAGCCGCCGATGGCAAAGCCGGTATCCACTCCATCAGCAGTACGGATGTCAAACCCACCCATAGGGCCGAAGTTCACCCCCAGAGGGCCAATGGGCACCTGAACCCCATCGTTGGGGGGATTCTGCAACACCAGCAGGTTCCGTTGCCCGTCGATGTTCAGCAGCCGCGTGGATTGGGCACCCGCCACATTGTTGGTGTAGGCGGCGGCGGTGATGGCCGGCTGGGATCCCTGTAGTTCCATTGGGCCAAAGGCCAAAGGTCTATCTTGGATCACTTCGCCCGTATCCACATTGATGCGGAAGTTCTGGCCATTGGCTCCCACCAAGCGCAGCCGATCCGGAACAGGGTTGAAATCCATGCCAGAAAGCGTGCCCGCGGTGAAGGGAACCGACAGAGTGCTGGCCACGGTAGCGACACCGGTCTGCAAGTTGATGGTGTAAAGGATGCTGGTGTCGGTCAGCCCGTAAAGCAGCCGGTTGGCAGGGCGCACATCGATACCAATGAGGTTGCCGTTCACTCCTGTTACCGTCAGGGATCCCTGCACAAAGGCATCGGCAGAGCGGATGAAAGTGAGGCGATTGCCGCCGCTCAAAGCCACCAAATCCGCTTGGGAAGGCATCATCGAAGACGAAGTGCTGCTGCCGCAGCCCAAGAGAGCAAAACTGCCGGCTATCACAGATGCTGCTACAAAGCTTGTGTGTTTGTGCATTGAACAGGCTCCTCAAAAGATCGACAAACCATCAAAACCACTGACAGACAAGCCCCCCTAAACCACAGAGCCTGTGGCTGCAAAGCGCTGCAGTGAAAACTTTTTTGCCCTCAACCCAGAGAACTCTGCGATTCCCTCTGCCTTGTACTGAAGGCAGTTGTTCTCCGCGATGTCAGCGCGTGGGGCGCGTCTGTAGAAATTACTCAACTCCTGGAAACTCGGATGCGTGGGATCCAAGCTTTTTGGCCCAGACTTTAACTGGAAGCGCTGGTGTAGAAGCGCAGGGCAAAGCGCCAGAAGAGATGGGATCCCCACAACAGCCCTGCCGCCAGCAGAGCGGATCCCAGCAGCCACGGCCATTGGGCTCGCCCCAGCAGGGTCTCCGCCGGGATGGTGGTCAGGAAAGCCACCGGCACGACGAAGGTGAAAAACACGCGGTAGGCCACCGGATAGGCCACTATCGGAAATCGTCCTGCCTCTACTAGGCCCCGCAGCACCTCGGTGACGTTGTAGATTTTGACAAACCAAATGCTGGTGGCTCCCAACATAAACCAGAGGCTGTAGAGGATGATCAGCCCCAGCAGCAGAGGCAGCAGCCCCAGAGCATAGGCCCAAGCAGGCAAATGGAGCTGGATCCCGGCATGGAGAATGAGCAGTAGGCCAAAACCCACATCCGTCAAGCCCCAGGGGGAAAACACCCTGGCCGACAGCCAAAACTGGCTGCTTATTGGCTTTAGCAAAACAAAATCCAAGGTGCCTTCCTGCACCTGCTGCACAATGCGATTGAGGTTGACGTTAAAGAGACTGGCCGACACCCCCTGCAGAATGGTGAACACCCCCAACACGATGAGGGCTTCCGGCCAACTCCAACCGCCCAGCCGGTGCCCCTGCTGGTAAAACAACGACAGCCCAAACAGAGCCGATCCCAACCCACCCAAACTGCTGAGGCTGGCAAAGAAAAAATTGGCACGGTACTCCATTTCTGCCGCGATTGAGGTGCTCCAAAACAGCCACAATATCCGCAAATAGCGCAGCACCTTGGTTTTCTCCAATCTCAGCTTTTATCCCACTTGCGGTAACAGCGGGCGGTAATGAAATAGGGGTGAAACACCTCCAAAAAACAGCTTTGCAGCACCTGAAAGAATTGCTCTACCTTTTGCGGGTCGTCCAGGTGAAAAGGAAACTCGCCGTTAAACCCCTTGAAAAAGTACCAGTTGATCAAAAGCTTACCTGACGGCTTGAGCCAGTCGTAAAACTGCCGCAACTGCGCTGCCGGATCCGCCAGATGTTCCACCACATCGAAGCAGATGACCGTGTCAAAAAAGATCTCTTCTGGGAAGTTTTCTGGACAGTGGATGCGCTCGGTTAAGCCCAGCTTTTCCGCCCGCCATTGCACAAACTGCCGATGGATGGGGTTGATATCCCAGAAGATCACCTGATCCACCGCTGCGCAGAGGGCCGCCCCGATAGCATGGGTGCCGATGCCGCCGCCAAAATCCAACACCAACCCGCGGGCATGATCCGCCACCAGGCGTAAGGTATCGCCGATGTAGTCGGTGCTGCTCAGGTGCCAAGCAGCCAAGTCCAGCAAATAGGCGGATCCCACCTGATCCCGATAAAACGCATCTGCCCGATCCCAGCCAAAGTCTCGCCGGCCCAACTCCGCCAATTCTTGCTGCCCTGCCCGCAGTTTCTCCCGCAGATCGGCAGCCGCAAGGCCCAGGAAGGATCCCAGATGGTCTTCTAGGTCAAAGGCATTTTGCCAGTAGCCGCTCAGCGCAGGTGGAATGGGGGGCACAGCAATCAGAGCTCGATCATCTGCTGAATTCGGGGCAGGGAATCAGGCGGCGGTAAAGTCGCCGTTTTTTTTCGGGATCTCTTCCGAGGTTTTCTTCTGGGATCCCAGCAGGGCCCTGTGGTCGCCGGGGGATAAAGGCTTTAACAGACCGGCCAGGGTTTCGGGAGTGAGGCGGTCGGTGCTCTCCACAATTGCCGTCACATTCGGGCCAAAGCCTATCTTATCCAACAACTCAAGGCGATGGGACAAAACCCGTTTCCCATTGACGAATAGGCCGTTGGTGCTGCGGCCAGATCCAGAGCCGCCATCGAACACCACATAGCCATATCCAACCCGGTTCTCATCGGGAATGCGGATGATCAACGCATGCTTGCGAGAGACGCAAGGGTCGTAAAGGCGAATGTGGTTGTTCACTGCCCGGCCTACCGAGTAGTAAATGTTGTCCAGGACAACACCGCGCCGACCCATCTGATCGGTGAAGATCAAGACCAGGTGAGCAGGGTTGGGTTGGGCAGCAGAAGCGTTCATGCTATGGGTGCGCTCGGCGTGGTTGAGGTGTTGGAAACGGCAGCCCAAGGACGGCCAGGCAACGAAGCTGCAGTTAACCCCAGAATGAGGACTTCCCCCTCTTATCGCCCGCCATCGGCTCAAATCATACACCACCATCTTATTTGACATTCTCCCCCGCCTGAAGCCGGGGGATTCTTTCTCAGGTTGCAGAATGACTCCTGCTTACTGAGCTACACCGGGTATGGGGTCGAAACCTCAACCCGATGGGGGATGCCATCACCCCAACTACTGGGACATCAAACTGCCCCAGATACTTTCGTCTCAGATTTACCGACCCTACGCCGTCGCGGTGAAACCGAAAGCCACAAGCCCGGCAATGATACTCCCTACCCCTGGGCTTGTGGAGCATGTGGCAACGCGGGCACTTCTGCGAGGTGTACCGTTCCTCTTGCAACACCACCCACATCCCCAACTTCTCTGCCTTGTAGGTGAGCAGCCGCCGCACCTGTCCCGACAGCATTTGGTGGATTTTCTGGTTCGCTACCTTGTTGTACTGGGCCGACCGCCGGATATCCCGGATGTCCCCAATCACAACCGTCTGCACGCCTCGCCTGTGGAGCGTGGAGACAAGCCTGGTCGTTTGCTTGTGTAAAACGTCCGTAATCTGTCTACGCAGCCTAGCTAACTGACGCTGCTTGGAACGAACTAACCGCTTCCAGCGCCGCGAGCCTCTCTTCTTGCGAGCCATTAGCCTGGAGAGCTTGCCCTTCAGCTTGTTCTGGTAACGCCTTTGGGAACGCAGTAACCGCCCGTTAGCTATATAAATTAGCTATATAAAGTTGCCCGACCGTCGTGAGCAGTAGCTAAATGCACTTCCCCTAAATCGACACCTGCTACTTCCCCAGCCTTTGCCGTTACTTCCCCTTCCGGCCTACTTAACTCGTAGCAGGCCCGCAACTCGTACTGCTTGCCGTCCCAGCCGATTTCTACCTGCACCGGTGTATCCCATGCCCAAGGAATAACCACAGGCGGGTTGGTCTTGCCGTTGGAAAGAACTAACTTCCCACCCCGAACCCTAATGGCAGAGGACTTCCAGATGACCTTGAAGTAGCGCCGCCGTCTTTTGGGGGGCTTGGCGTTGGGATCCGTTTTACGACGCTTGTACCAAGACTTCAGAGAAGCAAAGAAACTTTGTACCACTGCATCGGCACTATGGGCGTGAAGTTCGTTTCCACTACTGTTGGGAAACCAGCGCATCAAACTCGAGGGCTTTAACCACAAGCCTTTCTTGCGTGCCACTCGCCAAAAGAAAACCAAGGTCTTGGAGTATAGCTCGCCCGCGGCTAAAGCCAGATGCTGCAGTTGCTCTGAAAACCCCAACTTTAGCTTCCGAGCAAAATACATCGGAAACCCTACTCGTGCTAGCCGGATTTTAGCAAAAAGCCGCCCTACTCGCGTCAGCGGGCCGTAGGCCCTAGGGCGGGGCTTGAACCCAGTTTTTTGGTCAACTTATACCGACAGCGTCCTCTACTTCCCCTGCCTCTCAAGGGCAGAAAGGCCCAAAAGATGGGCGCGTTGCAAAAATGACAACTGATCCAGAACAAGCTGGTCTGGTTTTTACAGTCAATTCAGTTGAGGGTGAGACGGCATTACAGGTGAGATGGCATGGACGCAGACCTCAAATCGCAAAAGGCTTTCTTGGAGCTAGCCTGCAAGGAAGGCTAGGATCCTTATACTATGGGGGTAATGATCTCCAGCCGCTCCTTTAACCGCACCGTGCCAGCATGTATACCATTTCCGACTTTGACCGCCTGATCCAGTTTCTCCCAGTGGAGATCCGCCCTGAAGTGCAGATCGAGATCGGCACCCCTGACCAGTCTCGGGTTGTGCAGCCGTTGTGGCGCTTCCCCTGGCAAAAGTACTCTCGCTTTGCCATTGACCTCAGCCGTTGGCAGAAGCTGAGCCCTGACCAGCAGAAGATCTACTTCTTGCGAGAAGCGGTGATGGCCACAGAGCTGGCTTTGGGGGATAACTGGTCGGCGTTGTTGCTGTATCCCGCCTTGATCGGGGCCGGCAGCATGGGCATTTTGGTAGAGCTGCAGATGGGAGATAACCTCGGCGTTGGCTTAGCAGCAGGCTTGGCCGCGTCAGCGGTGTTTCTGTTGCGCAAAGCGGAGAAGGGCCAGAAGGCCCAGGTAGCAGCCGACGAGTTTGCCGTGCGCTATGCCTCCCAGAATGGCTACACCTCCGAGCAAGCTGCTGCTATCTTGCTGAGCGCGCTGCAGCAGGTGGCCATCCTCGAAGATCGCGTCAAGAACGACTACGACACCACCATGCGCCGCCGCAACCTGGAGTTTTTGGCGCAGCGGGGCCTGGGATCCGGCACCTTGACCATCAATCCTAAGTACCGCAACAAAGGCCAGAGCTCCAACCCCGGCCCCAATCCTTACCAAAACCCCTTCCAGCGCTGAGTCTTCAAGGCATGCGCAGTTCCCCTTCTACTTCTAGGCGGGTGTAGGGGCCGACGCGAAGGAAGCGCTCCCCCAGCATCTCGGCGGCGGCAGGCTGGATCCAGCCCATGCGCTGCAGCAGGTGCAAAGCCAGGGCATACTTGGCCCGGGCGGCTCCATCCTGGACCTTGATGGCCAGGCCCATGCCTTCCCCCACCCGGCCAATGCACTGGATCCCTTCAGCACCCGATTTGCTCACCAGATCCCCTTGAGTAGCCCGCATCAACTCCGTGTCGAAACACCCCTGTCCGGCCACCATCTCCGGGTGATGGGTCATGGCCCGTGCTACCGATTCCAAGTCGGGCCGCTCGCCGGCGGTCAGTTGGGCGAATAGAGAAGCCAGGTGGTTCAGTTGCAATTGGTAGGTGGGCACCCCACAGTCATCCCGCGCAAACAAAAACTCCTCCGAGGGCATTTGCAGCAAATCCGCCAACTTGGCCCGCACCAGCGCTTGCACCGGATGCTGCCGCTGGGCATAGTCTGACAAGGTCCAGTTTTGGGCGCGGCTGGCCACGAGCATGCCAGCATGTTTGCCGGAGCAGTTGTGGCACAGGGGGCTGGGCTTGCCGGGTGGGGTGGGGCAGACCAGCAAATCGGGAGACAGATCGGCCCGCCACAGTATACTGAACACCTGCCGCGCATGAGCCGTGGTGCCCTGATGGGATCCGCACATGATGGCAATATCTTTCTCGCTGAGGCGGTAGCGCTCGCGGATGCCGGTGGAGAGCATGGCCAGTGCTTGGAAAGGTTTGAGGGCAGAACGGGCAAAAACAGGGGTGGTGCTGTTGCCGGCCATGGCCAGAGAACGCCCGCGGCTATCGGCCACGACAGCTTGGCAATGATGGATAGATTCGGTCAACCCCTCCCGCAAGACATGGATTAAGAGTTCAGGGGTGGTGGAACGATTCTCAAATGACATGAAAACCTGGGAAAGGGCTGACGAAGCTGGGAAAGAGGGTGTGTACTCTTCAAATCATACGCGCAGATCCTACGCGAGAAGTTGGCGGGATCCCCTAAAGTAGCAAAATGGAACCCTTCCGCTCGGATCCCTGACCTCTGCCATGTCCTCCAATCCCCTGGTGTTTTTGGTCTGTCACGGCAGCCGGGATCCCGATTATCAGCAGGCTTTGGCAGATTTGTTGGCCCGGGTGCAGCAGCAGCTGGCTCCCCAGCCGGTGGAGCTGGCCCAGTTGGAAGGTCAGCCTCTCACCCTGGCCGAACAGATTCAAGGACGGCTGGCAGCTTGGCTGGGCGCAGGCCGATCTCCCGATCAAGTGGTGCTGCTGTCGCTGTTTATGGGCGAGGGATCCCATGTGGAAGAGGATTTACCGGCTGCGGTGAAGCAGGTTCAAGCTCGCTGGCCGCGCCTGCCCATCCGGTTAACACCCCCCATTGGCCAGCACCCGGCCCTCCTGGATCTGTTGGTGGCTCGCATTCTGGCTCCACAGCCCTCTTGCTCTGCAACGCTCAGGCAATCCGGCGAACGGGCAGATGCCTGGATTGTGCTTGGCCATGGCAGCCGTCTGCCGGGGTTTGCCGCCCAGCTCCAAGCCGGGATCCAAACTGTGCAACGGCGCTTGCCCGAGATCCCCTTGCATGTGGCTTTTGCTGCCCAGTCCCCCACCTTAGAAGCGGTCGTGATCCATTGCTTGCGCCTTAGCCAGTGCCGTCTACGGGTGCTGCCGTTTTTTCTCTTTCCAGGCGGTCTGCTGCGCGCCCTACAAGAACAGGCTCAGCGATTACAGCGGGAATGGCCTCTGCTCCAAATCCAGGTGGAGCCGCCCCTCTGGCGGGATCCTCAACTGATGCAGGCCATTGTGGAGACACTCCAGGCTTTTAGCCCGGCGCTGGAATAGCCGAATCTTTCCCGTTCCCTCAAAATGGATATTTCCAACAGCAATGACGCGACCAGGACTTGAGATGGGCAAAGTGTATTTGGTGGGGGCAGGGCCTGGGGATCCAGGGCTGCTGACGGTGAAGGGAAAGGCGCTACTCGCCCACGCGGATGTGGTCATCTACGATGCTCTGGTGGGATCCTCCATCCTGGAGCTGATCCCGCCGACGGCAGAACGGATCTATGCTGGCAAACACTGCGGCGCTCACACCTTGCCCCAGGAGCAGATCACAGCCTTGCTGATGGAGAAAGCTCGGACGGCAGCCGTGGTGGTGCGGCTCAAAGGGGGGGATCCCTTCATCTTTGGGCGAGGCGGCGAGGAGATGTTGGCTCTGGTGCAGGCCGGGATCCCGGTGGAGGTGGTGCCGGGAATTACGGCGGGCATTGCCGCCAGCGCCTATGCCGGGATCCCTCTCACCCATCGCGACCTCAGCTCCTCAGTTGCTTTTGTTACCGGACATGAGGCGGCAGGGAAATACCGCCCTCAGGTCAATTGGCGGGCTTTGGCCGGGGCGGTGGAAACCCTGGTGATCTACATGGGCATGCACAACCTCAGCCACATTGCCGCTGAATTGTTGGCCGGAGGGAAAGCTCCCGATACCCCGGTTGCCCTGATCCGCTGGGGCACCACCCCTGAGCAAGAGATTCATCTGCTCCGCCTGCAGACTCTGGCTGGGCAGCCCTCGCCCGTAGCACCGCCTTCAATTGTTGTGGTGGGAGCGGTGGTCAGCCTGGCCAGCTTGTTGCCCACTTTGCGTCCGCCAGTCTCGTATTGCTCCGCAGCGCTTGCGCAACCGGAATCTCCATGAACGCCTTCTTTCGCAAGTTGGGTGCCCTCTTCTCCGCCTACTACGCCTACATGCTGGAGTACCGGGCCGAGCTGATCCTGTGGGTGTTGGCCGGATCCCTGCCCCTGATCATGATGGGGGTGTGGAGCGAGGCAGCCCGCTCAGGAGACTTCTCGCTGTCTGCTCTGGAGTTCATCCGCTACTTTCTGGCGGTGTTCCTGGTGCGCCAGTTCACCATCGTCTGGGTCATCTGGGACTTTGAGCGAGAGGTGGTCGAAGGCAAATTATCTCCTCGCCTGTTGCAGCCTCTGGATCCGGCTTGGCACCATGTGGCCAGCCACCTGATGGAGCGCTTGGCCCGTCTCCCCTTTACCCTGGTTTTAATCGCCCTTTTCTTCGTCCTCTACCCCCCTGCCTTTTGGATCCCCTCTTGGGCCCAGGCGGGGCTGGGATCCCTGGCCATTCTCCTGGCTTTTGCCCTGCGCTTTCTCATGCAGTACACCTTGGCGCTGCTGGCCTTTTGGGTGGAACGGGTGACGGCCTTGGAGCAGTTCCATTTTTTGGTGTACTTGTTTTTCTCGGGGGTGATCGCTCCTCTGGAGGTGTTCCCACCACCCGTGCGCCAGGTCTTGGCCTGGACACCCTTCCCCTACCTGGTGCATTTTCCCGCCAGCCTCTGGGCAGGGATCCCGGTGGATATTCTGGGCGGCTTTGGCATGGGCCTGGCCTGGACGGGCCTGCTCTGGCTGGCTAACCGCTGGTTGTGGCGCAAAGGCTTGCAACAGTACTCGGGAATGGGAGCTTAGAGGGCCAGGTTCAGCTAGAAATCGCAGGAGCCCCGCACTGTACCCGTAGGGTCAGTGCCGGGAGGAATGCGCTTTGATGAAGTACA